>OMOE01000160.1 GCA_900290365.1 Syntrophobacter sp. SbD1
CAACTGCTGTGTTCTAAATACTCATTGATTTCAATAACATACTTAAGTTAGCGGCATTGGGTCAGGCCAAGATAACTCAATGTCTGTTGCGAGTCCGGCGCCGGAAAAGTTGACTGGTGAAGCTGCGATCCTACAGGAAACGGCTGGTCTTCAGAACCGTAAACGGAGCAGCACGGTAAAACGAACAAGAGACAAGCCAGGAGTTGAAGGCTCGTAAGAAAACGTTTCTGCATTGTCTTTTATCCTCGGAATCAAGTGAATCCCGCCTGTTAAAATCTTGGCTGTTCTCCCTTATTGAATGCGGGCAGCGGGGGAGCAGCATGAAAGGACTATGTTGCGCAAATACTGAGCAAATTCTATGCCCGACAGATTGAGAAGCGTCGCATTTGTCATTTTGTCAATGCGTACAGATACTTACGCCAGGATGAAACCGGTCGATGTTTATGGACTTGAGTGGAAATAGTGTTGCACATGATACAGAAATCATGCAACGCTTCCGTAGCATGCAACACCGGTTTTTCTTGCCTGCTATAAACCAGAATCCTGCCATTCAGCCGCAACCCTGCGTTATTATGGGATAATATGGAATGAGACGTCAGATCTGCATCTTCGGCACGGATATTGATAATTACAAACTGCGTCGGATATCATCCTGCACGTTCCTCATCTGCTTGCCACCTGTATGGCAAGTGAGCGGCGGCGGTTGATGTTTCCAAAGAAGAAGCGAGCACTGCCGAGACCTCTGTTAATTAAGGGTGTCTCTCATAAGGGTAATCAATGAACGCAAATATACTCGTAATCGATGATGAAGAAAGCATCAGGTTCAGCTTTCTTAGGTTCCTTGCAGCCGAAGGGCATAATGTGATCACTGCCAATGGTTATAGGGAAGCTTTGGCAAGAATGGATGAAATGCAATTCGACCTGATACTTGCAGATATTATTCTCGATGATGGATGGGGGATGGATATCCTGCCCGAGGTAATGCGGAGAAACCTCAAAACCCGCGTGATCATCATGACGGCATATCCTACTGCGGAAACGAGTAAGGCGAGCTTTCGCATGGGGGCTATCGATTACCTCACTAAACCGCTAAGACAGGAAGGGCTCATCTCTTGTGTAAGCAATGCATTACAGCAAATGGATCTTGGAGGCAACCACGTGTGAAGAGAGGCAGGAAAAGTCTTCAGAAAAACAATAAAACAGTGGTCAGTCTTCAGTGGTCAGTCGTCAGAAAAAGAATAATATAGTTCCTGATGGCCCTTCGGGTCACTCTGAAACCATAAAAAGGCGCGCCAATCCCCCCCCTTTTTCTATAAAGGAGAGGGATTTTTTCCTCCCGCGGCCAGCGGTCCTGCCGCCTTTATTTTGCCTTTTTGCTTTTTACTTTTGCCTTGCCGCCGCCGAAGGTTTGAGTGGGGAACCCGGTCGGCGGTCCCACCGCCCCACCGCCTATTTTCTCTTGAATATGCAGGAAGCGTAAGTCTGTTTGCCCATATCGTCATGGCAGTACGAGCAAGATTCAACCTTCCAGGATTCGCTCGATTTACTGTTGAGAAAATTTGTGAATTCCAGGTCAAAAGAACTTGCCTCGGCTTTGAATGTCTCAAATTTATAATTCTCTTCCATGAAGTAGCCTCCTTGGCGAAAAATTTAGGTCGCCCCTTGTTTGGAATCATTTTATAAGTGTCCAATAATAAACATAAAATGATGCACAAAGATGTCAAGGAAAGGGCGAGTGAATGGGTGAATCGGGGCGCGTGGTTTTTCCAACTCACCTACTCACCTATCTTGCATTCCGGATCGTGGGGCAGGCTGCCACGGCTGGAGCGCAGGAATGCCGAGGGGGTCACGTGCAGGAAATTTGAAACCCGCGCGGTGTAGATATCGGCATAGCGCTCGATCTGTCTTGCCAGGTGACTTTTGTCTATTCCCGTGCGCATGAGCAATCCCCAATTCTTGTTGAGAAGCTGCCCGGAAGCCTGGGCGAGAGGGGTGATCTTCGAGTCTATATCCACTATCGAGCTATGCAGTTCGGACATTTGTCTCTGCAAGTCAGTGATTTTCACGTTCTCACGGGGCCCGTACCCGTGCCGAATGCGCTGGGCAGCCAGCCGGAGCGAGCAGTATTGTGACTCAAGCCGCTCCTTGGCCTCCATAAGGGATCTCAGTTCCGCATGTCTGGGCGCAAATTCGTCAACCGCGGCGATCTCATCTTCGAGTTCCCGAACGACCAGGGCTGTGCGCCATCTCGAAATATTTTTCGAAATATTCACGTCTGTAAATATATGGTCTCCCACATACAGGATATCATCGCCGGAAAGGCCCAGGCTTTCCTCGACAAGCCGCGCGTTGGCGCCCAGGTAGATGTGGCCCGGAGCCAGCGGGCCTCGGTGCTCCCGAAGGAGCCCGTCAGCATTGATCACCTCGAATACCGGCATCGGGAATGTGAAAAAATCCGGTTTTCGGGCCCCGACTATTATTATGTCGAACAGGTCGCGCCACTTGATCGAGTTTGGCAGAAAAGGGTTGAACGAGCCGGTCAGGATAGGTTCTGTGTAAGACCATTCGGAATTGCTTATCAAAAGCAGCTTCTTGCCCGACTTTTTTTGGTCGAGAAGGGCCAGCGGCGTTTCCTCGTCAGGTTCGACGAATTGAGCCGGGTCGGCCAGGATTTCCGACTTGAGCCTTCCTTCCATGTGAGCTTCGTCGGATGCGTGGCGCACACGTCTAAAGATCTCCTCGTAGCCGATGCATCCGAGCAGTTGTCCGGAATCGAACAAATCGACCACCTGCATGAAGATACATGCCTCGGATATGGAAAAAAGGGTGCTGAGAAAAAACCACCGCGACTCGCCAAGGTCCACCAGGGTGCGCTGGTAGGCCCTGCGCAGCTCTTCAAATTCCAGGGGTCTTGTCCCGTGGAATGCCCTTTTTATGTAGCCGAACCGGTTCGCCTTGACTATGTTTCCCTGCTGAGTGTCGATCACAAGGCCCCGCACGGCGAGTTCCGGGTCGAATTCGAGGGATTCCAGATTCCATCCCGTCAGCCCGATTCCCTCCTTTATGTAGCTATAGGCGCGGCGCTCCCATGAACTCATATGGTAGTGGACCAGCGTGTAGTCCATATCGTAGCCGATTGCCCGGATTGAGTTCAGATTCAGGGTGCGGTTGCAAAAAATCCCTCGGGTATTGAGTTTACAATTCATGTTTGCACACTGCGAGTCCTTGCCGTAAAATCCGAAAACGGCACTGGAAAAGAAAAGTTAGAGGCGGTAGAATTGAATAATGACGATTTCATCAGAAAAAAAATACATTTGCGTTCACGCTCATTTCTATCAACCTCCCCGCGAAAATCCCTGGATCGAGGAGATCGAGCGTGAGGAATCCGCTGCCCCTTATCATGACTGGAACCAACGCATCAACCTCGAATGCTATCGGGCGAACACTGCTGCCCGCCTTGTCGATAATCAGAATCGAATTCTCGACCTGCTGAACAATTACAGATATCTCAGCTTCAACTTCGGTCCCACCCTGATGCACTGGCTCGAGCTTCACGATCCCTGGGTTTACCAGACCATCCTGGACGCCGACCGTCAGAGCCTGGGCGCCCTCGGGGGGCACGGCAACGCTATCGCGCAGGTATATAATCATATCATAATGCCTTTGGCAAATAAGCGGGACAAGCTGACCCAGATCCGATGGGGGATTCGCGATTTCGAACACCGGTTCGGCAGGCGTCCCGAGGGAATGTGGCTGGCAGAAACGGCAGTTGACCGGGAGACGCTTTTGCTTCTTGCAGAGGCGGATATAAAGTACACCATCCTGTCTCCCCACCAGGCGGCGAGGTGGCGTTTTCTAAAGGGCGACGACACCCAGTGGAAGGATGCCGCGGGCGGGAAAATACCCAATGGACGCGCCTACCGTTATTCCTGCGGAGGGGGAAAATATATACACATCTTTTTCTACGATCCCGCACTGGCTCACGGAGTGGCCTTCGAGCGCCTGCTCGAACACAGCTCGAAGCTCCTTGGGCAGTTAGACAGAACATGGTCCCTGCGCGACTCCTCCAGCGGGGAACCATGGTTGGCCAATGTGGCAACCGACGGAGAATCCTACGGCCATCACTTCAAATTCGGTGACATGGCTCTTGCCGCCGCCTTTGAGGAGCTCAGGCGCAATCCGTCGGCTGAAATAGTCAATTACGGCTGGTTCTTGTCTAACTTTCCAGTGGTTGCAGAGGCCGAAATATTCGAACGGACGGCTTGGAGCTGTGCACATGGGCTTGGACGGTGGAGCGCCGATTGCGGCTGTAATGTGGGAGGGAGCCCGGGCTGGACTCAGAAATGGAGAGCGCCTATGCGAAAAGCGCTCGAATATGTTCGGGACAGCCTTTCCGTCCATTTCGAAACCGGGATGTCAACCCTGTGCGAAGACCCTTGGGGCGCAAGGGACGAATATATCGATGCAGTCCTGGACAGAAAGGATCACCTGGGGAGGTTTTTGGAAAAAAACCTCAAGGGTGGTCCGCGCTCACCCGATGTCGCACGATTCCTGGAGCTTCTGGAGATGGAGCGGTTTACGCTCCTGATGTTCACGTCCTGCGGCTGGTTTTTCGACGAAATCAGCCAGCTCGAGTCCCTCCTGATCCTCAAGTACGCCGCCATGGCAATCCAGCTTGCCGAAAAGACAGGCTCTCCAGCGATTATGCCGGAGTTTCTCAGGTTATTGGGCATGGCGCCCAGCAACCTGCCCGAATACGGAAACGGCGCAAACGTTTTTCTCAAGGAGGTCAGGCCCAAGGCCTTCCGCAGGGAAAGGGTGGCCGCAAATTACGCCATACAGTCTCTTGCAAGGTCCCCTCAAAGGGAATTCCGGATTTATGCATACAGCATCCTGCCGCAAAGGGAGGAGGACTTAGGGTCCTCTCCGGTGAGGTGCCTCTACGGCCTGGTTTCCGTTACAGACGATCGCACGCTGGACAAGCAGGATTTTCTTTACGCGGTGGTCCATTTCGGCGGGCTGGATTTCCGCTGCTCGGTGAAACCCTGGCTAAATCAGGGCGAGTATGAGTCCACCCTTGCCGCCCTCCAGGACTCCATTGAAGAGCAAAATACCATTAAGATGGTGCGCGTGCTAGATGAAAAGTTCGGGACCGGTTACTTCGGGCTCGAAGACGTTCTAAAGGACCTCAGGGCCTCGATTGCTTTGGATGTAAGCCGAAAAACCCTCGGCGCTTATACGGATCTTCAACGCAACATGTTCAGTACATACAAACCGCTGCTTTTGTCTCTCAGACAATGGGGAATAAAGATTCCAAGCGATCTGCGGGTCTCGATCCGGCGCGTGCTAAGCGACGAGGTTGAGTCGTTGGTGGTGGACATCATCAACCATGAACTGGAGCGCTCCTCGGCGGATGCATCCTGGGATGCGACTGATTTTTTCTTCCGGGTTCAGATGGCCAGGCTCAACTCCCTCCAGGAAGAGGCAAAGTCATGGGGCGTCACCCTGCAACTTGTGGATATCTCTGAAAAACTGGGACAGTTTCTGGTGAGGCTCCTTTCCAAACTGCTGCGGACCTTCGACGAAAGGGATGCGGGGAGATTCTTCAGGCTCCTTACGATTTGCCGCGCAATGGCCGTCTGGCCTGAGACCTGGAAGCTGCAGACGCTCTTTTTCCAGTTTGTAACCAAAGGAATTGAAAATCCGAACCTGCCGGCAAAAATTGATCGGTTTGAAAATCTTGTGGATCAACTGGACTCAATGCTGAACTGCTGGTTTGCTCGACTTCTGCGCCAAAGCTCAACTACGCCGACCCGCCAGGTCCAGCAGCCATGACCGGATTGGAATAGGTGAATCGGTTTCATCCGTTCGGTATTGAATATCGCCCGGAAAACGTATTAGTATAAAGATGGTGGAAGCGGGAATCGGAAATGGTACTGCCGGTCCTTGCCGCTTTTGGATTTGGACTCTACAGGAGCCTTGATAATGTGTGAAGCAAATGCTTACCTGGTAAAGGAAGGAAAAGAGGAACTCATCCTCGAGGCGGTCGATAAGGTTGAAAACGATGGGGACAGCATCAAGATCGAAAACATCTTTGGTGAACAAAAAATGGTGCTGCACGGGCGAATTCGCAGCATGTCCCTGGTAAATCACAGAATAGTGATAGAGCAGTGATAGAAGCAGTGGCCAGTCGTTAGTGGTCAGTCGTCGGAAGGATGCTCTTTCTGGCCACTGACGACTAGCGACTGACGACTGTTGACGTACCAGTGGATCTGCCTGCAAATGCCTCGGATCAGTTGCACGTCACGCCCGCGAAGCCGCATTCTGCTGAAAAACCGCCTTATGCTCTCCATCCAGTAATCGGGATTTTCCGGGTTTATGAAATTAATCCTGGTCAATGTTTCCTTCAACTGCACGTACATCGCTTCGAGTTCACCGTGGGTCGCAAGACGCGGCGTGAAGCCTTCTTTTTGCCCGGATGCGGCGGTGAAAACCTCGTAGACCATTATCATAACGGCCTGGGCCAGGTTTATGGATGAAAATTCGCCTGTCGGTATGGTAACCAGGGCATCGCAGTATCTGATATGTTCATTGGCCAGTCCGCTCGCCTCGGGGCCGAACAGAAGCGCTATATGGTTTTTCCGGCTGATGGGTATAAGCTCCAGGGCAATCTGCCGGGGGTTTTTCACAAACTGCCGGTGCGAGCCCCTTCGAGCACTGGTCCCCACCACGTACTGAAAGGGTTTGAGCGCATCTTCGAGCCTGTCATGGACTTCGATGCCCAAAACAAGGTCCTCTGCATGGTGTGTCGCCATTTTTAAAATCCGCGCAAGATCGCAGTCGGCAGGTCTTACAGCGATAAACCGTGAGATTCCCATATTTTTGGCCGCCCGGACGGCCGCACCTATGTTTTCGGGATAATGAGGCTCATTGAGCACTACGGCTACATGTTCGAGATTTATCTTCATTCCGTTTGTTTTTCCTTTTGGGGGCACGCGAAGCCGCGAAGAAAAAAAGCAACTTCGGTCCATTTTTGGACCTTCGGCCTCGACTCTCGACCCGTGACCCCGAACGAATTGAGGCCGAGGCCGACCCGCACGTGAACTTATACCCCGATAATGCAAAATCTTCCAGAATCAACCCACGGTGAATCTGGCCTGGTAAAGCTCCAAAAATCAAATCATCGACCCTGGTAGCGCCGCCTTCCATGGCGGCGCTTTGGCCCAACGAGGAGGGATGCATTTGTGCGTGAAACCTCCAAGCGCCGCCATGGAAGGCGGCGCTACCAACGCAAATGGAGAAACGCGGCGCCGAATCCACGTTGAAACTGTGAAGATCAGTTCTTAAGAGTACCTCAAGTCCCACGGGATGCTGGACGCCAATAATGAAACTATGTATGTATGTTATAAATAATAGTCCAGGGATGAATACCCTTTCCCGTGCACGAGGCCGAATAGCGAAGGAGAACCACATGAGTCTTGAAGAACTCGAGGCCGAGATCAAGAAGTTGGATTTGAAGGATCGCGCTACGCTCGCAAAGTGGATAGTCGAGAGCCTCGACGAACTGTCAAAGTCAGAGATCGAGATGTTGTGGGCTGAAGAAGCTGAACTCCGCCTGGATGAGATGGAGCAGGGATTGGTGACCGAGATACCATCTGAAGATGCACTTCGCCGGGCGCGGGCCGCTATCTCTTGAAGCGAAACCAAGAGGGAGGAATCTTGTCACCAATTATAAAGCTCTTCAGGACCGTTTTATTCGTGCTGCTGATCGTTGCAGGCTTATCCTGCTCCGGCTGCGGACGGAAGGCGCCGGTGCCGGCTGATATGGTCATTGTGGGCGGCGCAATTGCCACGGAGGACGAAAGCAGGCCCCGGGCAGAGGCGCTTGCGGTTGGAAACGATACCATTTTAGCGGTGGGAAGCAACGACGACATACGTCCCTATATAGGCCCGTCGACAAAAGTGCTCGATATAAAAGGTATGCTGGCCATACCTGGATTTATAGAGGGTCACGGACACCTGGTTATGTTCGGTGAGTCCAAAATGAGCCTTGACCTGACGAAGGCCCGCAGTTGGGATGAGATCGTCTCGACTGTTAAGGATAGCGCTCTAAAAAAGCCTGGAGATTGGGTCCTTGGATTCGGGTGGCACCAGGAAAAATGGGACCACGCGCCCTCTGCGGCCATCGAGGGCTTCCCGGCCGATGATGCCCTCAGCAGGGCTGCACCGGACAATCCAGTGATGCTTATCCATTCGAGCGGACATGCGTTGATCGCCAACGCCAGGGCAATGGAACTGGCAGGGGTGACAAGGTCTACCCCGGACCCGGAAGGAGGAAGAATACTCAGACACGCCAATGGAAATCCGGCGGGGGTATTCTTCGATGCAGCCCAGGAACTGATTGCCGAAGCTCATAATAGAAGTCTTGCCGGACGCAGTCCCGAACAGCGGGATTATCAATTGCGCGAAGCTGTCCGCCTTGCCGTTCAGGACTGTCTATCGAAGGGAATCACCAGCTTTCAGGACGCAGCCTCCTCGTTTGAGGAGATAGATTTGTACAGGAAACTGGTCCTGGAACATGATCTCGGGATACGTTTGTGGGCTATGATTCACGAGGACAACGAAGCATTGGCAGCCAACCTGAGCCGGTACAGGCTGGTGAACTTCGAGGATAAAAGGCTCACCGTCAGGGCGGTGAAAAAATTCATGGACGGTGCTCTGGGCGCCCATACTGCATGGATGCTCGAACCCTATTCCGATCTTCCCGGGAGCACCGGGTTGAATGTGGAATCCACCACGGATATCCTGGAAGCGGCACGGCTTGCCATCAAGAATGATTTTCAGCTTTGCGTGCATGCAATAGGTGACCGGGCAAATCGTGAAACGTTAAACATCTATGAGACTGTCTTCAGCGAGAACCCTGCGCGAAAGGGGCTTCGGTGGCGTATCGAACACGCCCAGCATCTAAGTCCCGCCGATATCCCACGGTTTGCCCGGCTCGGCGTCATAGCCTCCATGCAGGCCGTCCATTGTACTTCTGACGGGCCATGGGTCACCAAAAGGATCGGAGCAAAACGGGCCGAAGAAGGGGCCTACGTATGGCGCAAGCTCATGCAGACCGGGGCCGTTGTCACCAATGGGACCGACGCACCGGTGGAAGATGTCGCCCCGATACCAAATTTTTATGCCGCCATAACCAGAAAGCTGCCCGACGGTTCAACCTTCTATCCGGATCAGCGGATGAGCCGCGCGGAAGCACTTCGGGCCTATACGATGAATAACGCCTATGCCGCTTTCGAAGAAGAGATCAAGGGTTCGCTCAAGCCGGGGAAACTCGCGGACGTCACGGTCCTTTCAAAAAACATCCTGACGGTCCCCGAAGACGAGGTCCCGACCACCAGGGTGATCTATACCATCGTTGGAGGCAGGATCATGTACCACGGAAAATGAGGAGGCCGTCATGACCGATATTCCCGCTGTTAATCTCAAAACCCGCATCGGATGGATCGGAACGGGGGTGATGGGGCTTTCCATGTGCGGACACATAATGGAAAAAGGCTATGGCACAACCGTTTTCAGCCGCACAAAGCAAAAGACGCTCCCACTTGTGGAAAAGGGCGGCGTATGGGTCGATTCGCCTCGGCAGTGCGCAGAAAACTCAGACGTTATCTTTACTATGCTGGGGTTTCCCGAAGACGTGCGGGAGGTCTACTTCGGTGGAGGAGGCATTCTGGAGGCGCTCCGGCCCGGTGTTATTCTCGTTGATATGACCACCACCGAGCCTTCGCTGTCGGCTCAAATCTATCAAGCCGCCACCAAACTCGGGGCATTTGCCGTGGACGCCCCAGTATCCGGCGGCGACGTTGGAGCACGCAATGCAACCCTTTCCATTATGACCGGAGGAGACCGGGAAGTGGTGGAAGCCATCAGGCCTATCCTGGAAACGATGGGAAGAAACATCGTCCACCAGGGGCCTGCGGGCGCGGGCCAGCACACCAAAATGTGCAACCAGATCGTCATTGCGGGAACTATGATCGGCGTGTGCGAAAGCCTGCTGTACGGTTTCAAGGCCGGCCTCGATCTGCCCACCATGCTGAGCTCCATCCAGGGCGGAGCGGCCAAATGCTGGAGCTTGGACAACCTGGCTCCACGCATCCTGCGAAGGGATTTCACCCCCGGTTTTTTTGTCGAGCACTTTATCAAGGATATGGGCATTGCGCTGAAGGAGTCGGCGCGTATGGGTCTATTTCTGCCGGGCCTGGCGCTGGTTCAGCAGCTATACCTTGCGGTAAGATCGCTTGGGCACGGCAAGGCGGGCACCCAGGCCCTGATGCTGGCCCTTGAACAGATGTCGAATACCCAGGTCCGTTGAACCATAAGCCTCACCCCCGGCCAAGAAGCACTGCCGGGGCAGGCTGCGAGGCACAGAGGGCACAGAGAAAAGCTTTAAAGGTATTGGTTTTTTTGCTGCGGCCCTGGCTACGCTGCGTACTCTCAAGATCAGCCGTAGCCCAGCGAACGAACCGCTGGAGTCCTTGTTGTCGCCTGCGGCGATTTTGCAAGCAGGCAACCCGGCCGGCGGTCCCACCGCCCTACCTGTAGTAGGTCTTGAAATATTCCAGCACCATCCTGTGGGTATTGAACTGGGGCGTAATGTCAGAGATGGAGCGCCTCATTATGGAGAGCCACTTTCTGGGATTGGCATAGTAAGTGGTTACCATGTCTTCAAGGTCACGGTAGAGGTCGGCGGCAGCCGCTTCGTCTCCCTGGTCTTCGTCGTCGCCGATGGCCCACCCGTTCACCCGGTCTTTACAGGCCTCCCGCCACCATCCGTCCAGAACGCTCATGTTGACGCCGCCGTTGAAGCACACTTTCATACCGCTCGTGCCGCTCGCCTCCCTGGGACGGCGGGGAGTATTGAGCCAAACGTCGGCCCCGGCGGTCATAAGGCCCGCCACCCAGATGTTGTAATTGGGGACAAAGACCAGCCGAAGCTGTTTTTCGTACTGTCGTCCAATATTGACTATCTGGCGTATGAGCTCTTTTCCCGGCTGGTCCTGGGGGTGGGATTTGCCGGCGAAGACGAACTGCACCCGGTCATAGGAGAGATTGAAAAGAAATTCCAGGTCGCTGAAAATCAGTGTTGAACGCTTGTAGGCGGCGGCCCGCCGAGCAAAGCAGATCGTCAGCAGTTCTTCGGTAAACCCCGCCCCGGACAGTGAGTTTATGTACCTTATGAGCCGCCTTTTGGCCCTTTTTTTGGCCTCGACGATGTCGCTGTCGGGGATAACCGAAATGTCTGCGAGTTGTTGCGGGTCCCTGCGCCAGGTAGGTATATACCTGTCGTAGAGTTCTTTGAAATCGAGGCCGGTCCAGCTGAGGTGGTGTACGCCGTTTGTGATGTGTCCGATATTGAAGCCCGGAAACATAAGCCTGGACACTTCTCCGTGCAGTTGGCTCACTCCGTTTGCAGCGCGCGAAAGGTTAAGCGCCAGGACGGTTGTGTTCAAAAGATCGTCTCCGGCAAGTTTCTTTATGTTCGAGGGCAGGTATTCCCCGATCATCTTGGACGCCAGGTCGTAGGTGAATTTATCATGGCCGGCGGCAACGGGGGTATGTGTGGTGAAAGTGCACCTTGACCTGACCTGCTCCGCGTCTCCTCCAAAATCCTTGAGCATGGCGAGAGTGAGAAAGACCGCGTGCCCTTCATTCATGTGATACGTGGTGATTTTGGGCTCAAGGCGTTTGAACGCCATGTAGCCGCCGATTCCAAGGACCGCTTCCTGCGCTATGCGGGTGTGCTGGTCTCCGCCGTAGAGAAACTGGGTTATGAGCCGGTCTTCGGGTGCGTTTTCCTCAAGGTCGGTATCCAGAAAATAGATCGGGACGCGCCCCGATCCAGTCTCGTTGTGAATCCCGGTAACGTTGTGTTTCCAAACACCCACCCGTACGTCCCGGCCTCCGATCTTTATGGTTACCCTTAACGGAAGCGGTTCCATGAAGGCGCGCGGATCGAAATAAGGGTAGGTCTCTTCCTGTTGGCCAAATGGGTTTATACCCTGGATGAAATAGCCGCGCTTGTAGAGAAGCGTTACGGCTACCAGCGGGATGTTCAGGTCCGCCGCCGATTTGATGTGGTCCCCGGCCAGAATCCCAAGGCCTCCGCTGTAGGTCGGAATGTTTGCATTGAGCCCGATTTCCATGCAGAAATATGCGACTTTCATCAGGAAGTTCTTCTCCTTGGCGGTGGGACCGCCGGCCAGGTTCGCCGCTGCCTTCGGCGGCGGCGGCAAGAAAAATCTGGGGTGACCTCTTCAGAGCAGATCCGAATCGTCTTTATATATCATAGCCGCTGTCAGTTTTCAAAAAAACGTGGCGGTGGGACCGCCGCATCTTTGCTCTTAAAATTTACGGGAACATGTTACGATCGAGACGGCGCGCTGAGAAAAATCAAAATCTTGGACAGGAGAGGCTCTTGCAAAACTCAATAAAACCGTCACCCCGGCGAAGGCCGGGGTCCAGATACGATTGAAGAACCTGGATTCCGGCCTTCGAGGCTGTGTCGTAATTCAGAAATGCTCCGGAAAACGCGGTGGAGCCAAGTCTTGCTTCCCCCTTTTACAAAGGGGGATCGAGGGGGATTTTAATGGCTTATGCAGTATAAGAGAATCAAAATCCCCCCTGCCCCCCTTTAGGAAAGGGGGGAAATTTGCAACATCTTGCAATTACGACACAGTCTGCTTCGCCGGAATGACGATGAAGGAGTTTTGCAAGAGGCTCAGGATTAACAGGGTTTACAGGATTCAAAAAACAACCTAATCCTGTCCAAAGCTTAACTTTGCGTAACGTATTGGAAAAGAACGCGAGGAGAAAGGTATGCGGGCACTCCTTATTTCTGCCAACACGGAACAACTGCAGATGCCTGTCTTGCCGATGGGGCTGGCCTGCGTAGCAGCGACGGCCGAACATGCCGGCCATGATGTCAGTCTTTTGAACCTCATGACAAAAGACGGTTTTCAGGATCCGTGCAGTACCGCTGGAGAATTGTTGTCGCCTGCGTCGATTTTGCAAGCAGGCAACTTGGCCGGCGTTCCCACCGCCCTCGAAAACGCCGTTTCCGGTTTTAATCCTGAAATTGTCGGCGTTTCGGTCAGAAACATCGACGATCAATGCATGAAGTCCCCCAAATTTCTCCTGGATGCCGTAAGAAAGGTCGTGACTGCCTGCCGCGGCCTCACCTCGGCCCCTATAGTCCTTGGGGGAGCAGGATACAGCATGTATCCGCAAAGCGCGCTCAACTACCTTGGCGCCGATATGGGGATAAAAGGCGAGGGGGAAGCCCCTTTTGTGAAGCTGTTGGATGTGCTGTCCCGCAAGGAGGATCTTGCTCGGGTTCCAAACCTGGTGGTGGCTGAGCCGTCACTGGAAACCAGGACCGAGATCATGAAAAGAATCGACGACTCGGTTTTGCCCGATCCCGGCGGCCTTTTTTCGTTCCCCACAGAATTTGGAAACCAGAAAATCTGGCTCCCCTTCCAGACCCGCAGGGGCTGCTCGATGGATTGCAGTTATTGTTCAACTGCAACCATAGAGGGCCGGATTTTGCGGAAAAGGTCCCTGGATGTCGTTATCGATTCTATCTCCCGGTTCGTTGGCGCAGGGTTTAAAAATTTCTTCTTCGTGGACAACATTTTCAATTTTCCACCCTCATATGCCAATGAGCTTTGCGACCGGCTGATCGGGAAAAATCTCGAAATCCAGTGGCGCGCCATACTTTATCCCTGGAGCGTCGATGAAGGGTTGATAGAAAGGATGGCAAAGGCGGGATGCGTTGAAGTGAGTCTCGGATTCGAGAGCGGATCGAGGAAAGTTCTGCGCTCTTTAAATAAGAGGTTTGAACCGGAGGATGTGCGCAGCATCTCGAAAATGCTTGATAAGCACGGAATCGGCCGAATGGGATTTCTCTTGCTGGGGGGGCCGGCTGAGACCAGGCAAACCGTCGAGGAGAGCCTTGAGTTTGCGGATTCTTTGGAACTGGAAGCAATGAAGATTACAGCCGGAATCCGGATTTATCCCTATACTGCCCTCGCTGCCGCCGCAGAGGCGGAAGGGGTCGTTTCGCCCGGGGACGACCTCCTTGGTCCGAAATTTTATCTTGCCAGGGGACTCGAAGGATGGATAGATGACACGATATCCGGCTGGCTGAAAAAAAGGCCAAATTGGCACAGTTGAGGTTTGAGGTGTGATAATTCATTCTACTGCCCAGACGTGTAGCCACGCAGTATAGTCTTCTCTTTGTCCCATTCCACACGGTGAGCCTTTAAGTTGCTTGACTCCGAAGGACGGCAGGCTATCATAGTGAGTAGATGTTCGATGCTCATTGAGCATAAGTTACGTGAATCGCTTTAAGACAAACCGATACTAGGGGATGATCGTGCCTGCCACCAAAGAGCAAATCATTGAACTTGTGAGATCAATGCCCAATAATGTTACAGTGGATGACGTAATAGAAGAGCTTTATTTCAAGCTCCAGGTAGACCAGGGCCTTGCCGAATTGGATAGCGGTGAGAGCCTCCCGCATGAGGAGGTTGAAAGGCGGCTATCTAAATGGCTCTCCCGATAAGGTCGGCCTCTAGAGCTGCCCGACAGTTGGAGACGATCATCGAATACATCGCAGCGGATTCGCCCCGCTATGCGGCTGTCTTCGCCAAACGCATCATGCAGGCGGTACGTGCAATCCCGGCCAATCCCGAAATGGGCCGCATTATACCGGAGTACGGAGATACCAAGCTCCGTGAAAAGATCCTCCATGGGTATCGAATCGTTTACCGCATAACTCCACAAACTGTCGAAATCGCCGCCATCTGCCACGGATCAAGGCTGATCCAAAATGCCCTGGACGAGCCATCCGAATAGAAGATAAGAAAATATGTTACCTTCTAAAGAAAGAACTTATCTAACGCGGGAGGCTGACTCGCTTTTCCCAGTGCCCAGTTTGGTCCGAACCGAGGAGACTCATATTGCCAAAAGTAATGATCCAACCCGCGGACTATGAAAGTGTCCGTGAAGCCGTTGACCGGGCGTTCGATCTTTTCCCGCTCGATATCAGGGGCAGGAAGGTCTTGATAAAGCCCAATGTGCTCAGGATTTCGGAAGCAAAGGAAGGTGTAGTCACCCATCCGGCGGTGCTTCGCGCGGTGGTCGATAAAGTCGAAACGCTTGCTCCGGCCTCCCTGGTGGTAGGTGACAATCCGGGGCTTCTCAACTACGGCGCAAACGAAGAGAGCTTTGCAAAAACCGGCCTGATGGAAGCGGCCAAAGGTTACTATCAAAATATAGGGACCGACTCGCTCAAGGTTGGTTTCAATCCCGATTTCATGCCGTTTGTAAGCGTATCCCGCATAGTGATGGAAGCCGATATCATAATCAGTCTTCCCAAATTCAAGACTCATGGCCTGACGGTTATGACCGGGGCTATCAAAAACAGCTACGGAATTTTGCCCGGCGCGCAAAAAGCGATGCTCCACAAGGCAGCCGGCAGCCCCGGGCGGTTTCATGAAATGGTTGTCGATGTTTTCCGGCTCCGGGTCCCGGACCTTTTCCTGGTGGACGCCGTAGTCGGCATGGAGGGAAATGGGCCCGCCTCCGCAGAGCTAAGGGACATAGGCTTGATCCTGGCTTCGGATAATGCCGTAGCGGTGGATGCTGTGATAGCGACGATGATGGGGTGCGACCCCTCACGGCTGCGCTTCCTGCAAAAAGCCAGGGAGCTTGGCCTGGGTGACTTCGATATCAAAAGGATCGAAATCGTCGGGGAGCTGGCAAAAATACCTGATTTCAAGCTTCCGCCCCTTGGCGGCGAAGCGGTTATCGATAACGACACCATTCAGGCGTTGATTCACGGCCGCACGGTCCTTCGCCCGCAGGCGGACCCGGATCTGTGCACGGGCTGTGGGACCTGTATCGATCAGTGTCCGGTTTCAGCCCTTGCAATGGGTGAGCCGCTCCCGGTTGTAAACCCTGATTCGTGCATCACATGTTTTTGTTGTCAGGAAATGTGCCCGGAGAAAGCTATGATGCTTAAATAAAAGTCTCACGCGGAGACGCGGAGGCGCAGAGAAAAGATTAGGGTATGAGCAAAAAACCGGAGATTGATGAGATCACAGGTCAAGTTGTGGATGCGGCCATCAAGCTGCATACCCGGCTGGGGCCAGGTTTGCTTGAGTCGGTCTATGAGCTTGTTCTCGCCCCTGAGTTGGAGCGACGGAGCCTCATGGTAGAAAGACAAAAGGCGGTTTCCTTCGAGTTTGAAGGCCTGCGATTCGACGATGCTTTTCGTGTGGACCTGCTGGTCGAGGGATGCGTAGTAGTCGAACTGAAGTCAGTTGAGGTTTTGGCTCGAGTTCACTCAAAACAGATTCTGACCTACCTTCGGCTCATGGACCTGCCAGTGGGATTACTGATCAATTTTGGCGCTGCAACCATGAAGGAAGGCCTCCAAAGAGTCGTCAACAACTACAGGCCTTCTCAATTCGCATCTACGCGCCTCCCCATATCCGGACGACAACCCGTTAACGACAAAAGATCAGGAAGTTAGGCGAAAGATACGAGTATGTGCGATCACCCGATGAAATGGAGCGATGAGGCTTGGTTGCGGAGAGACGAACTGGCTTTCTGCCTTCTCTGCGCCTCCGCGTCTCCGCGTGAACAAAGGAGAATTACATGAATGGTCTGCTGGTAAGATGGCTGCTCCTTTCGATTTCAATTATTCTTACGTCCTATCTTGTCGACGGCATATACGTGGCGAGTTTCTTTTCCGCATTCTTCGCCGCTATGGTCCTCGGCATACTCAATGCCCTGTTCAGGCCGATACTTCTCTTTATTACCCTTCCGATCAATATCCTCACCCTGGGCCTCTTTACCTTCGTGATAAATGCCCTGCTGCTCAAGATGGTCTCAGGGGTAGTCCCCGGCTTCTATGTCCATGGGTTCTGGGCTGCGATCTTCGGCTCTCTCATTATAAGCCTGGTGAGTTGGCTGCTCAGCTCTTTTGTAAATGAAAGGGGCAGGATCAGCTACATCGACCTGAAGAAAACGAACAGGGGTACCTGGGAATAGCGGATTTTGCTTATTTTCAGCAGGTCCTTTCAAATGAAATATAAAGTCTTGGAACCTTGATTGTATGTGGAAATTTGTATAAAATGTATTACAATCAATACGAAAGGCACAATATGTCAAACATGCATACAGTCAGGCTACCGGAAGAATTGACGCAACGGTTGGCAATACTGGCCCGGGCTACGAAAAGAACCAAGAGTTATTTTATCCGCGAGGCGCTTGAGCGGACCATTGAGGACCTGGAAGACGCTTACCTGGCCGAAACTGCCTACGAGGAGTTCCTGAAGAGCGGCGAGGAGCCTATACCGCTTGAAGAAGTGGAGCGTCGGCTTGGCTTGGCGGATTAGAAGTGGAGCGTCGGCTTGGCTTGGCGGATTAGTTTTACCCCACAGGCCGCAAGGGATCTTGGCAAGATTGATTCGCAGAATGCGCGCCGCATCAATCACTATCTCCGCGACCGTGTCGCTCCAAACCCCAGGGCTCTTGGAGGGCCGCTCAAAGGACGACTTCGGGAGTTCTGGCGTTATCGCGTTGGAGATTATCGTGTTTTAGCCAAGGTAGAGGATGAGCAGTTGCTCGTGCTCGTTGTAAAAATTGGCCATAGGAGCGAAGTGTATTACGGATAAATCAAAATGTCCTTCATGCTTTACGGAAAAAATCGAAGAAAGGTATTGCAACGCCGCAGCAGGACATTGATTTGATAAAGCATAGAACTATGGAAGCCAGAGAGCTTGCGAAAAATGAACGATAATGTAAGAGAAATCGAGTTTGAAGAAGGCTCCGGCAATGCTTTTACGTACTTGGGCCTTGAGGATGCGGACGAGCTTTTGGCAAGGGCACGACTTGGGGTTTCACGTCCATAAAATCCTCAAAGACAAAGGCCTCAAGCAAAGGGAGATTGCCAGCCTGCTCGGTATCGCGCAGCCGGACGTATCGCATTTAATGAACGGCCAT
>OMOE01000012.1:0-22077 GCA_900290365.1 Syntrophobacter sp. SbD1
CTCCCCGCTCGTCGAGCTTCAACGAGTACTTTCCAGACGGCGCCATGCGGGGACCCGGCTGCGGAGTTGGCTGATTCTTCTTCGCAACAATCGGAACGGCCCCCGGGCCTTTTATCGAAGCCGATTTATTCGGGGCCGTCTTCTGAGCTGGCTTGGCGGTTGCCGCCTTCTTGCCGGAGGTCTGCCCGACCTGGGCCGATGAGGCGTCAGCCGTGCGGATGTTGGGACCGGGTGCGGAATTTGGTCCGGAAGGCATTACACCCAAATAGGGCAGGGCTTTTGCAGCAATCTCCCGGAATACCGGCGCCGCTACTACGCCCCCATAACTAGACCCCTGGGGTTCGTGGACAATTACGGTGATTACCAGTTTAGGGTGCTCAGCCGGGATAAACCCGGTAAAAACTGAGGTGTATTTGTTCGAAGCATAACGCTTCGTCACGTTGTCCATTACTTGAGCCGTTCCAGTCTTGCCAGCCGCCTTGTAACCCTCGGGCGAAGCATTGGGCGCTGTGCCGCCTTCCTGAGTTACCAATTCCATCATAGCACGAACCTGGTCGGCTGTCCTCTTTGAAATGACCCTGCGGGTCTCGGAGGATTTAATTTGCCTGATCGATTTCCCCTGATCGTTGAGCAGATCGTCGACTATTACCGGTGGCCCGTATTCTCCGCCACTGGCTATCACGGCAATGGCATTGGTCAATTGAAGGCCGGTCACCCCGATGCTTTGTCCAAAGCCGGTTACCGCCAGATCTATGGGTCTCCACCTTTTTTGAGGTCTCACAAGACCCTTGAATTCTCCCGGAAGATCGATCCCTGTGAGTGATCCGAACCCGAAGTCGTGAATGTACCGGGAGTAATTTTCGCTGCCCATATGGAGTGCGATTTTTGCCGCTCCGATGTTGCTGGAATATTTGATCACCTCCTGCATGGTCAGCCAGCCGTGGCCGTGGACATCCTTTATGGAGTGCCCGGCCAGCTCGCATCTGCCGCCTTCGCAATATATCTTGTCTTGCGGCCGGACCAAGCCCTGATCCAGGGCCGCACTCATCATGAACACCTTAAAGGTCGATCCGGGCTCGAAAGCGTCCGAGATCGCGTGATCGCGCCCAAGCTCCTGTTTCGGGTCCTTTTTTTCCGGAATCATGTTCGGATCGAAAAACGGCCAGCTGGTCAGTGCAAGCACTTCCCGGGTCTCGACATCCATGACCACCACTTCCGCCGACCTGGGCCTGTATTTTTCGGCCGCCTTCTCCAGTTCGCTTTCTGCAACATATTCGATGAAGGTATCCAGAGTAAGCCTTACCCCACAACTTTCGGCAGGCTCGGGAGGGGCCGAGGAATTGAGCCACAGTCGCTTGCTGCATCCGTCCCTAAACTGGCATACGGGAGTTGGCTTGCCCCGTAACACTTCATCGAAGGATTTTTCGATACCTTCTATACCTGATCCGTCTATATTGACAAAACCCACAACCTGGCCTCCCACCTGCCGGTATGGGTAGAACCGCTTGTACTCGTCCGTAAGATTAAGGCCGGGAGCTTTGAGCTTCTCTATTTCGGTTGCCTGCTGATCGGTTAGTTGGCGCTTTATCCAGATGAAATGGCTTGAAGAGGTCAGTTTCTTTTCAATTGAAGCGATCGGTTCATCCAGGATTCGACTGAGGTTGGCGGCCGTTTTTGCGGGGTTGTCGATTCGGCGCCCAAAAGCATAGAGCGAGCGCTGCGGAACCGAGTAGGACAGCACTCGCCCCTGCCTGTCGTAAATTGTGCCTCGATAAGCGGGGACTGTAAATTTGGTGTTCAAATTGGTATTGGCCTGATCCACCCAAAGTGAGTATTGGATCACCTGGAGACGGAAGGCCTTGCCTATAATTGCGCAGAAGGCCAGGATCACCACGACTTGGAAGAGCAGCCGGCATGACCAGTATCGGGAGTTCAGAGATTTCCGCTGTTCGCGCCCTTCCATTTTATTCTCCTGATACCCGGTAGCGAATATCGGTCTGCTAGCGCATCACCACTTTCTGATCGGCCCTGGGCGGCGCCAGGCCGAACTGGTTTCGGCCAATCTCCTCAAGCCGCTGCGGGTCGCGAAACCGGGACCACTCAATAGTGAGCTTGCGCTGAACATTGCTGAGGAGTTCACTTTCTTCATAGGCTTTTGAGAGCCGATAGCCGTTTTGGATTTGCTGCACATAGAGCCAGACGTAAAAAACCGCGCAAATGACGAAAACAGCACCCAGCAGGATTGCCGATGTGAGCCATGCCCAGATGCGCGTATGCGCCGGGGTCTTTTGCTGGAACCCGGGGTCGCCCTCCAGTTTGATGCTGAAGATCGGGGCGCTTTCTTTGGCTCTTCTCATCGGTTTCCCATCAATTGACAGCTTTAAAAAACAGGATCGACTCCCGGCACTTTCTTCTCATGGCCTCCGCCCGGGCCGAGTTTTACCCGGGAGTCCGCGCTAAGGATAGCAGCCGAGAGCCAGCCGAGCCCGAATCCAATGGAAAGGGTTATCAGATATCCCATTCCGGCCTCCTGTGGTCAGGACAGCCGAGATTGAAAACCTGTGAAAAACCGCGCCCGGCTGACCTGCAGAACAGATCCGCCCGGGCCATCCGGTTAGGACTTTGAGGAGCGCAATAATCGTCCGGGTCGCGCCTGAAAAGAAAATGTGTTGAAGGGCAGCCGCTTTTCGAAGATTTTCGCTTTAGGTTGTTTGCTTTCATGGTTTTGCCCTTTCTGTTCTGTCAGGTTTTCTCATCGGGAGAAGTTTTCCGGACGGCCCCCCAGCCGCCCGGAAAGTCACCTTCTCTCTTCCTTCCCCGTTCCCCGGAAAACCACTTTCTATCCCCTTTCGGGGTTTATTCGGCCAGATCCCCCTCCGGGCCCCCTCAAACCCGGAGAGGAAAAGGCCGTGGTGCCAGCGAATAAGTGAGCAGTGAGCAGTAACAACTGAAAACCCCTAAATCACCAATCACAATTTCTCAACGGCCCTGAGCCTTGCGCTGCGCGCCCGCGGGTTGCCCTCAAGCTCATCGGCCGAAGGCCTGAGAGCCTTTTTGGTAAGCAGCCGAACCAGCGGTTTACCTTCACATTCGCACGCAGCGCGCTCACGCGGGCAGCGGCAGGACCGTGCCCAGTTTCTAAACGCCTCTTTTACTACACGGTCTTCCAGCGAATGGAAGGCGACCGCGCAGACTCTTCCGCCTGGTTTGAGGACATCCAGCGCCTCGGGCAGAAAACGCTCCAAAGAATCGATCTCTCGGTTGACTGCTATCCGCAGGGCTTGAAAAGTACGGGTGGCCGGGTGAATGCGCGAAGCGTCCCTGCTCGCCGGGACGGTTTTGCGTATCAGTTCGGCAAGTTCCCTGGTGGTGTCGATGCGGCCCTTTCGCCTTGCCGCCGCAATCGCGCGCGCAATCCTTCTCGACAGCCTCTCTTCGCCGTACCGATAGATCAAATCGGCAAGGTCCCGTTCCTGCAAAGCGTTGACCAGATCTGCCGCCGTTTGAGGCAAGTCGCGGTTCATACGCATATCTAGCGGCCCTTCTTTCGAGAAACTGAATCCACGTTGCGCGTCTTCGATCTGAAAGCTTGAAACGCCCAAGTCAACCACAATCCCGTCAACCTGGCCGATGCCGTGCTTGCGAAGGACCCGGCGTATATCGGCAAAGTCAGCCATCTCCAGTATGAGTCTTTCTCCATAGCCGTCGAGCCTTTCGCGCGCGCGCTTTAACGCTTCCCCGTCCCAGTCCATTCCGAGCACAACACCGTCCCCCGCGCTCTTTTCCAGAATGGACCGGGCATATCCCCCTCCACCTACCGTGCCGTCAACGTAAATGCCGCCTGGTTTGCAATCGAGTAGCTCGATCACCGGTCCCAGCATTACGGGAATGTGTTTGCTATCACCTGGGCTTTCGTTCATACTAAAGCCCGGAAAGTGCTATTGTTTCCATTATTTTTCGTTCGTTTTCCCTGTCCCGCACAACCTGGAGATCATAGGTGCCCTTGTCCCAGATCTCGAAATTGGCAAGCATTCCGACCAGGATTAGTTCCTGGCCCAAGTGTGCATCTTCACGAAGCAGGGGTGGAATCAGTACTCGTCCCTGCGTGTCGAAATCACATTTTTCCGCGCCGGATATGAAGCGACGCACAAAGGACCGATGTTCCGGATGAACCTGAGAAAGATGCAGCGCCTTGGCTTCCATCTCATCCCACTTCTCCGGTGGATAGGCGACAAGACATTCATCGTATTGGGAGACAATGAGAGCGTCAGTGAAATGATTCTGCAAGACTTCTCTGAATTTTGCGGGTATTCGGAGCCGCCCTTTGGTGTCGAGCCGTGCGGCTGAGCGTCCTCTGAAGTTGGGTGAGTCTAAGATGCCCACTTTTAGCCCCTTTTCCCCACAATTTGCCACCTAGACCCCTTTTTAATGCTCGAAAAGCATGTTTGTCAAGCTGTTTTTTCGCTACGGCCGGAAATTTCCCTAATAATTGCAAATCTATTCAACTTTTCAGGGGTTCAAAGACGGTATCAAATGAAAGTTTGATTACTAAACCACCCCTTTTATGGTAAATTCCCAGTGGGCGCCGGGATGCCTTCAAAGGGTATTTCACCAGCCCGCAAGAGCCTCTGCTCGACCAAAGTGGCCTTCCTACCATGAGCAGGGGCTTTTTGACTTTTTAGCTTAGTGTCCATCCGGAAGCTCCGGATGTGACACTTACAGTTTCCAATTCGGACCTGCCGTCCCTGTCCTGCGTTAAGCGAGGGGTTGGATGAACATGGATGATGAGAAAATATTGAAGGTGGCCAAGGAAGTGCTGGTGAAATTCATTGAAATGGGAACTGTTTCGCCCACAAATTTCGATGAGAAATTCCGGAGCATCTACTGGACCATCAAGGATACGGTGGTGAGCGCCCGGTTGACTGACCTGGAGGTCCCCTCGCATTCGGATGAAAAAACACCGGAAAAATAAGATCGGACCAACCCCCGCCACATCCACATCCACAGAACAAAGGAGTGGGCCAATGACATTGTCGTCCAACAACCTAAGGAAATGGCTTTTTGCTGGTCTGGTTGTCCCGCTTCTCGTCGCCTCGGTGGCCGTCGCCTGTGCCGAGCCAATAACGAGACTCTCAGGAGTGCCGGATTTGGCATCCCTGAAGCAATACTATTCTGTGCCCAACTTTGCCATTGGCGGAAAATACGACCCGGGGAAACCATCCGCCTTCGAATTGGGCGGCGCGGGTGGCGTGACCCTGGAATCATTGGGGCAGGAGCCGCTTCGCCTCTCCTATATAGCCGTGGGTACCCCTAAACGCGATACGCACGGGAAAATCATCAACGCTGTAATCATAAGCTCTTACTACTCCGGTGACTCAGCGTTCATGTACTCCTACTGGTATGATGGCCAAAAAGGCAACGCTTTTGCCGAAGGTCCGGTAGTGGGACCAGGGAAACTGATCGACACCGACAAGTACTACGTAATATTCCTGGACGCTTTAGGACTGTGGGGGACCAGCAAGCCCAGCGATGGATTGGGAATGAAGTTCCCCCGGTATTCGATTCTCGATTGTGTGCAGGCCAATTACCTTTTGCTCAAGGACCACCTGGGAGTCGCCAAGGTCAAACTCGCCACCGGTGTCTCGATGGGGGGCGTTCAAAGCTATGTCCTGGCAGCACTCCATCCCGATTTCGTGGATGCGATCATGCCCATCGGGGGCTCTACGGCCTCTGACCCGGTTACCAGGTGGCTCTTTACGCTCATGACCGCCGCAATGCAGAGTGACCCGGTGTGGCAGAAGACCAGCGGAGATTACTATAATCTGCCAAAAGAGCAGCATCCCAACAAAGGGATGATGTTCGGATGGTCGATTCTCGGAGAGACTGCGTTAAGTTTTGATTTCCGAGTGAAACAGCCATGGGAAGAGGTAAACAAAGAGGTTTTCTATTGGGAGCCCAAGGGCGGCGAAGGAGCCAACCTGATATCGAAGGCCGGGGATTTTGATGTGGACGACCTCATTGTTCGCAATCAAGCGCTCGATACCTACGATATTAACGATCAGCTCGGTCGTATCAAGGCAAAAGCGCTCATACTGCACGTTAAAAACGATCAATGGCTCAGGTACGTTCTCGCTGAAGAAACAGCCTCAAAAATCAAAGGAGCAAAGCTGGTGGGATACGAACATCCGCTGGCTCATTACGCGGTGTTCCGAGCTCCGAACGTGTGCAAAGACGCGGTCGTGGCCTTCTTTGAAGAGATAGGGATGAAATAGGCAGGGGTCGGGTTTGATTTCGTTGAGTTTGCTTTAAAGATCATCGTCCCGTTGACCGATTTTTATATAACAATGAACATCAAATCCGACATGGAGGCTTCGATGAACTGCTGGGAATTCAAAAAATGTGGAAGAGAAAAAGGCGGCGCCAAGACAGCCGAATTGGGAGTTTGCCCGGCTTATCCGTCTCACGGAATGCATTGTGCCCATATTGCCGGCACGCTTTGCGGAGGAAAAGTGCAGGGAAGCTTTGCGATGAAGCTGGTAAACTGCATGAAGTGCGAATTTTATCTATCCCCCAGTTATGACAAGAGGTACAGACCCGGAAAATAAGGAAGCTGGAAAATATACACATGGTTCAAAGGGGTAGAATGGCGGAAGAAAAAATAATAAAAAAATACGGAGAAAGAGTTGGGTACACGGAGCCCGAGGTTGAGAAGTTCCATGAGGGGGGCCACAGGATCAGGCAGGTGTCGCGCCTGTCCCGGGCAGCCGCAAAGTATTCTATCCTGGCGGAAGTGGTTAATTCACGGAACTGCAACTCCGGTCACATCGCCGGACAAACGTTCCTCCTTGATGTGGACGGCAATTTCATAACCAGGCTGTGTCCAAACCGGATGTGCGTATATCTGATATCTCAACTCACGATCCCGGTGGCGCTGATCAACGAGAGACTCAGCGAAAGCCTTGAGCCGAACGACTTCCATTTCATGCGCTATCTCCGCTGTCTCGACACCGGCGTTGACTGCTACGGATACGGTGAGGTAATGCTCAAAGTCCAGGTAGTTCCGAGGGTCAAAGAGACGGGGCTTCAATAAATAGATAGAAAGAACGTTATGAAGGAATTTTTCGGAACGGATATGCTGTTGACTGCATTTGGAATACCTTGTACAAGGAATGCCACATAGCTTTTTAGCATCAGGTACAAAAAAAGTTTAATAGGGAATCCCGTTAAAATCGGGAGCGGTCCCGCCGCTGTGAACGGGGACGAAATCCGGTAAAACCACTGTCTTTCGAGATGGGAAGGACCGGAGAGTAGAGAGATCCGTGAGCCAGAAGACCTGCCTGATGCTTGTTGAGGGAATCGGTACGTGGAAGGTCCGATACCCACCGAAGGATCAAGTGAACCAGGGTGCAATCCTTAGGGCGTTTTGCTCTAGGGATTTTTTTTTGCCGGCAGGCACCGGCAATTTTCGGCTATCCCCTCAATAAAATTCGGCTTTCGCCTGGAAGAGCCGACAATTTACGGGAGACAGGTATGAAAAGTAAGCACCGCTCCATCACGGTAATTCTTGTATTCACGTCATTGCTCGTGCTGTCGGCCGTTCCGGCATTCGCGATGCACATCACCGAGGGAATTCTGCCGGTGCAGTGGGCAGTGTTGTGGTTTGCGGTGTCTGCGCCGTTCCTCTTTCTGGGGCTGCGTGAATTGAGCCTGAGAAGGCAGCAGAATGCGCAGCTCATGCCTATGATCGGATTGGTAGGGGCGGCTGTGTTCATAATATCCTGCATGCCGATTCCCGTCCCTGCGGCGGGTACCTGTTCTCATCCCTGCGGGACGGGTATTGCCGCCATTTTCATCGGCCCGCTTCTCACGGTTGTCGTGAGCAGCGTCGCGTTGCTGCTGCAGGCCCTTTTCCTTGCACACGGCGGGCTTTCAACTCTCGGCGCAAATCTTGCCTCAATGGGAGTCGCCGGCGCTTTTGCAGGCTACGGCATATTTATTTTAGTCAAACGGTTGACCGGCAGTTGGTGGATTGCTGCTTTCCTTTGCGGCCTGCTATCGGATTGGGCCACATATAGTGTCACCTCTCTTCAACTCGCCAGCGCTCTGCACGGTACTGCTCCCTTCGGTAAATTTTTTCTTACGGTGCTTCTGGCATTCGTACCCACCCAGGTCCCGCTTGGGATTCTTGAGGGCTTCCTGTGTGTAGGCGCCTACAGGTTCATACTGACCCGCAGGCCGGAATTGCTGAAAATCTTTACGGTTTAGACGGAGGATTTATGAAAAAAATCTGGCTTGCAAGTGGCCTCGTCATTTTACTGGCTTTGGGCATGTATATCGGCCTGCGGACCTCCGATTCAAAATGGGCCGGGGTCGATGAGTCCGTAGTAGAAAAGTTCGCGATAGAGGCAAAACGCCCTCCACATGAGCCCCTGATCAACATCGAACATGGGGACTTGCCTCTTTTGGTGTTTCTTTTAGCCGGAGCGGCAGGCGGTTTTACAGCCGGTTATTGTTTTCGGGGTCTATTTCCCGCAAAGAGCGAAAGCTAAACGCCTTGCAACCGGCACTTGAGTTTTTATCGGGCATCGATTCAAGGGAAGGAAGAGCAAATCTTCCGCCGCCCCGCGACTGTGATCGGGACGAAAGCCGCAGAATCGCCACTGTCATGCCCAAGGCGTGATGGGAAGGCGCGGTGAGTAGGATGAACGTAAGCCAGGAGACCTGATCGATGCACATTGACTTTGCTCATATTTCCCGAGGGGGAAGTTGGGGGTCGTATGACGAAGAATGCTGCATTGGCGTTGGTTTTCGTTTGTCTTGTGTTTCCCTTCACTTGTACGGCGGAAGAATCACGCTTGGAACCCGTCGAAACTGTTCAACTCGAACCAGACCAGCGGAGAGAAATCAAAGCTGAACCCTCTGAAGGCGCTGGTCCGCTCCCCGTGGAAGACCCTGCTAAACTTGATTGCCCGGTTGCCGATTCCTGCCAGGACTGCTCCGAACAAAAAAGTCAAGAGTGTCCCGATTGGGTCCCTAAGCTTCTGGGAGCGCAATACAACGTTATATATCAAGATATGCCCCCCTTTCACAGCCCGTACGAGGGCCAGAACAGCCTGAGTTTCCGAAATGGCCTGGGCGAGCAAGTAACCCAAACGTATGGAGTGTATTTCGGTTCACAATTGGCCCCGGGGCTGCAGGCGTATGCAGATGGCGAGTTTTTTCAGGGAAACGGAATAAGTGACGGACTGGGGCTTGCCGGGTATGTCAATGGGGATGTCATAAGAGCGGGGTCATCGAATCTGCCGAAAATTCCCTACCTGGCCAAGTTGTATCTCCGATACTATTATCCTCTCTCAGGCGAAGCCGAGAAACTGGAACGGTGCATGGACCAACTTCCTGGGGAGCAGCCTGTCAGCAGGTGGGAGATTAAGATCGGAAAGTTGGCTGCCACGGATGATTTCGATCTAAATCGCTATGCCAATAATAACCGTGCGCAGTTCTTTAACTACGATTTCCTCTACAATACGGCATGGGACTACGCTGCGGACACCAGGGGCTACAGCTACGGGATTGTCACATCCCTGTTCCCGCCGCGATGGAGAGTGGCATTTGGCGTTTATATGGAGCCTGATACCGCAAATGGAGCCGATTTCGACTTTATTGATCTCGAAGAGCTTGGTTATAACCTGGAACTCACCTGGAAACCAAACGACGCAGGTACGGTAGTCCGTTTGCTCTCCTACTTCAATGAGGGACGGTTGGGGAGTTATGACGCGGCGCTGACGTTAGGACGCACCACCTCGACGGTGCCCGATCTCCTGCTGGTTGAGCAATCCGGCGGCACCAAATACGGTTTTGGATTGAATTTCGAACAGCCGATGGCCGACGATGGTGAAACTGGCATTTTCGGGCGCATCGGCTGGAACGACGGCAATCACGAGAGTTGGAGCTATGTGGAATCCGACCGTCATGCGAGCTTTGGCGCACAGGTAAGCGGAATACATTGGACGAGGCCTGACGACCGCCTGGGTGTCGCCTACGGAGTCAATGGTCTGTCAGATCCGCACAAGAACTACCTTGAGGCGGGAGGGATCGGTATCCTGCTGGGAGACGGCAAACTGAATTACGGCTTAGAACAGGCTCTGGAACTATATTACCGCATCCAGGTATGTCGCTATGTGCAAATAAGCCCGGACTTTCAGTTCATCCAGGACCCCGGCTACAACAGGGACCGGGGTCCTGTAGAGGTATACGGCCTGCGGTTGAGGGTGAGTTTTTAATTCGTTTTTCACCTTCATGGATTAGTGTATGATTTTATAATCTCCATATCTTCTTTGAAATCCCCCGGGAGGCTACTATGATCACAAGCACCGTTCTTCTTTGAAAGGGAAATCCGGTGACCCCGATTCAGCAACTTCTAAACAGAATCCGCTGGGATAGGGAATTCGGAGCGGGAACCTTCGAAATCGGTTATATCGACCATGTCGCGCAGCGACTCGTTCGAATTCCGCTGGGGAAAATGCACTTCGAGGAAGGAAACCGGTTTTCTTTTCAACTGGAGGNNCCCTTTTCATCGAATCCATGAAGTGTACCGAAATGGTTTGCTGATTTGGCGAAGACCCGGTTGAAAATTTAATGCTGGCGGAAACCCGCACGTTCATTCAAGTTCTGTAAATGAAAACTGACGTGGTCATAATCGGAGCAGGCGCATCGGGCCTGATGTGTGCAATTGAGGCGGGGAAGAGGGGGCGGTCGGTCCTGGTCCTCGATCATTGTGAAAAGGCGGCAANNCCGGTGGAGGACGGTGCAACTTCTCGAACAGGATTATGGGACGGGAAAATTACATTTCGCAAAATCCCCACTTCGCCGCTTCCGCCCTCTCGCGATTTACTCCATCGGATTTTCTATCCATCCTTGAAAGCCATGGAATCAGTTACGAGGAGCGGGAAGAAGGCCGGCTTTTCTGCAATGAAAGCTCCCGTCAAATTGCCGACATGCTCTTGGCAGAGTGCGATAGGGCGGCAGTACAATTCCAGTTGAACTGCAAGATATCGGAAATAATCAAGACTGACGGTTTTCGAATTCTTGCCGCCGCCGAAGGTTTGAGTGGCGACCCCGGCCGGCGGTCCCACCGCCTCGATTCCGCCTCGCTCGTTATCGCGACTGGAGGCCTGTCTTATCCCAATTTGGGGGCCAGCAATTTCGGATACGCAGTCGCAAAACAGTTCGGGCTGAAAGTCACCAGATTGACCCCGGCTCTCACCCCTTTGAGGTTCAATCCCGAGGACGCGGGGGTATTCGGCGGCCTGGCGGGAATTTCCATCGATTCCACGGTAAGCTACGGAAGGGCAAAATTTCGAGGCAATCTGCTGTTTACTCACAACGGAATAAGCGGCCCCGCGATCCTTCAAATATCCTCCTACTGGGATCGTAAGGGCAGCCTGACAGTCGATCTGCTGCCCGCGCTGGACATTTTTGCCCTCTTTTTGGAAAAGCGCCATTCCAAAACACTTCTGCCCACCATCCTCGACCGGTATCTGCCGAAAAGATTCGTGAGGCTCTGGTGCGATCTCCACGGGGCATCAAAGCCAATCAACCAGTATTCACAGCATGAACTCGATTCCGTCGCCCGCAGCCTGCACGAATGGCCGTTGCGCGCAGACTGCACAGAGGGATTCAACAAGGCCGAAGTGACGCTTGGCGGCGTCGATACGGACGAACTCTCATCCAGGACTATGGAATCCAGGAAGGTCCCCGGCCTCTATTTTCTGGGAGAAGTCATCGATGTGACGGGGCATCTGGGCGGATACAACCTTCATTGGGCATGGGCGTCCGGGCATGCCGCAGGACAGTTCGTTTGATCTTGCGGGTAAACTCGCGGTGAACGGAGCATGGAGTATGTATTATACTTCGCTTCAATTTCACTTGTCTGCAATTTCCGGTGGGCCATTGCGAGTCGCCTCTTTCTGTTGGACATATGCACCCACTGTGAGGTAAACGTGAGCGGCAAAAGTGGGGCAAGGCCGAAGTACCGGGCTTTGCCCGGATAAGTCGTTGTCAAGGTGGGGAGTAGGCTAACGGCCGGTTTCCTCTGTAACTCAAAACTCGAAACTCAAAACTCTTCAGAGGAGATCTGATGGAAAGAACGCTTTCGATAATCAAGCCCGATGGAGTCGGCAAGGGTGTGGCCGGTGAAGTCATAAAGCGCATGGAACAGGCCGGCATAAGGATTTGCGCTATGAAGATGGTGCGGCTCACGCCGGAGCAGGCCGCAATGTTTTACGCGGTTCACCGGGAGCGGCCCTTTTACAAGTCGCTTGCGGAGTTTATGACATCGGGTCCCATCATTGCGATGGTGCTCGAGGGTGAAAACGTGATTCAGAAAAACCGGGATTTGATGGGGGCCACCAACCCCAAAGATGCCTTGCCGGGGACAATCAGGCGCGATTTTGCAAGCGATGTCGAAAAAAACATCGTGCACGGTTCTGACGCCCCCGAGACGGCCGTGCAGGAGATAAAGTTTTTCTTTAATGATCTCGAGATTCAACAATAGAGACGGTGCTTCATCTCCACCAGGGACACACTGAGATCAAGAAATCCAAATCTTTAAATAAAGAACTCGCAAGAGGTTTTGAAGATGAGATGCTGGGGAAAAAGAGTGAGATCGGGGGCTGCCGCCGCAGTGCTTCTTCTTTGTGTCTGCGGCTGCGCTTCACAGCAAACGACCAATACAGTGCAACCGGCCGGCGGCGCCCAGGCACAGCAAAGCCCTCAGGCGATCCGGCCGCCGTTTCTTCCGTTCCCGCGTTCATTCCCTACATGCCGCCGCCAAACATCATAGACCTGTGCGGCGAGCCTGTTCCCCTCGACAGGCAGGACGTATATGAACGTTTCGATAAGGAATTCACTCTGGTCGTCTATAATCACGCCCAGGTTTATCTCTGGCTGAAGAGGATGGAACGCTATTTCCCGACCATCGAAGAACGGCTTCGTTATTACGATTTGCCTGACGACTTGAAATACGTGGCCATCGTCGAAAGTGACCTGCTTCCGAATGCGTGCTCCCCTAAGGGCGCCGCCGGGCCGTGGCAGTTTATGCCAAGCACGGGGGCGGCTTACGGATTGGAGCAAAGAGGATCGGTCGATAAAAGGTATGACTTCGAACATTCCACCGACAGCGCGTTCCTCCTGTTAAAGGACCTTTACAAAAAATATCATAACTGGTCTCTGGCCATTGCGGCTTACAATTGCGGTGACAAGCGCATTCTGGACGAATCTCGCAGTCAGGGGGTCCGCAGCTACTATGACCTGAAGCTTCCCCTGGAAACCGAGCGCTATGTTTTTCGAATTCTCGCTATAAAGGCGGTGCTGAGCAATCCCAAACGTTATGGGTACGAACTGCCCAAGGGCTGGGGATACCAGGAAATGAAAGTGGACAGGGTGAACGTATCGCTGTCCAGGCCGGTATCGATTCAGACGATAGCGAGTTCGGCCGGCACAACTTACCGTGAAATCAAGTCTTTGAACCCTATCTTTAGATCTGATGACATTCCTGCCGGAAATCATGAAATAAAGCTCCCGCCAGGCACTGGCAAGGTCTTCCAGCAGAACTTCAGGACCGGACTGGCCGCTTCCGGCAGAAACGAAAGCCTGGAAACCCAGACGGCGATGGGGCAGGATTCACCATCTTCGGGCTCACCGGCCGAGACCCGGGTTTCTGCCTACGCGCCTCCTCGCTTGGCAGCGGCCGCTGTGCCCGCGAAGGCGGACTCCCGCAAGGCAAAACAGAAAACAAAGTTGACCAAGGCAGGTCATTCCAAGGCGAAACCCAAATCCGGGTCGGCCAAAGCACGCTCACACGAGACAAAGCAGCAAACCCGGTTGGCGAAGGCAGGGTCTGCCAAGGCGCCGAAAGGAACCAAGTCGAAGAAAGCAGGGTCCTCCAAGGCAAAAAAAAAGCCGGGCAACTGAACTGGTGTCAGGTAAAAGGCATCGGATTGGCGGGGCCGGATTTTTTTTCATGACCCGATTCGATCCACCTCTGAATTCTCTTTCCCGATTTCAAAAAACGGGTAAAATTTGTTTTTTGCTTAAGCATTGCCACAACAACTAAATCGGTATTCAATATGAGAAGAACAGGATTGCTTTTTGATCAAAGATTCATGTTGCACGAAACCGGTCCGGGACACCCTGAATCTCCCGAAAGGCTGGTAGCGGTCATGCGCGGCCTGGAGGATGCCGGCCTTCTGTCGCATCTCATCCGTATTCCAGCCACTGCCGCCAAAATGACATGGGTCGAGAAAGTCCATTCCCCCAAGTACATCCATAGCTTCGAGGAAGCCTGCATGCTCGACTTGGGTGAGTTAGGCTGTGCAGACAATGCGATCTGCATGCAAACTTTCGAGACGGCTTTGCTTGCCGTGGGAGGTGTTCTCAATTCAGTCGATATGCTTATGGAAGGCAAAATCGACAATGCTTTCTGCGCAATTCGTCCGCCCGGCCACCATGCGGAGATGAAGGAGGCCCTCGGCTTCTGCTTTTTCAATAATATAGCGATAGCGGCCCGCTACCTGCAGTTCCGATGGAACATCGGGCGAATAGGAATCGTCGATTTCGACGTCCATCATGGTAATGGAACGCAGCATATATTCGAAGACGACCCCAACGTCTTCTACTATTCAATCCATGAACATCCGTCATTTGCATATCCCGGCACCGGCCGCGAATTTGAGAAAGGTTCAGGTCCCGGGCTGGGAGCGACTCTTAATTCCACTATTCTGCCCGGACAGGGCGATGACGAATTCAAGCCCAAGATACAGCGGGACCTGATTCCGGCCTTCACTGAATTCATGCCCGAAGTGATCCTTGTTTCAGCGGGTTTTGATGCGCATGTCTCAGATGACATGTCTGACGTCAGACTCACTACGGAGTGCTTTTCCTGGCTGATGAAAAAAATTGCCAATATGGCGGACCAGTTTTCCGGGGGCCGTCTTATTTCCATTCTCGAAGGGGGTTATTCGATCGATGTGCTCCCGGAGCTGATAAGGGATCATGTTCAAATTCTTCTGGATCTGAATTAGGTTCGATCAATTGAAAGGGGGTCCACATGTTCATTGGCATGTCGATGACCGGAGATGTTGTAACAGTTGGTCCGGAAACAGGAATACTTGCAGCTCAGGACGCTATGGTCCGCAACGATATCAGACACTTGCCCGTCGTCGTTGAAAATGGCATCCTGGTTGGAATCATTACCGACCGGGACATAAGAAGCGCGATGCCTTCGACCATGCTTTCCGGCTCTGAAAGGGCGGCTCTGAAAGGGCGGCTCGAGGCCATGAAGGTCAAAGAGATCATGACCGCCAACCCTGTAACCGTCTCCCCGACCGATACGCTGGAAGATGCGCTCCTGATGATGCAAAAAATGAAGGTGGGCGCATTTCCGGTCGTCGATCAGGATGGAAAGCTAAAGGGCATTATATCCGTGAGGGACCTGATGCGGGCGTTTGTCACCGTGCTGGGCCTGGAAGAGCCTGGCGCGCTTATCGGCATTGTGGTCGAAGACAAACTCGGTCAGGTGAAAAAGATCGTAGACGCCATAACCGAACTGCGCGTCTCGTTCGGGAGCGTCCTGGTGGCGCGTGTGTGGGAAGAAGGAAAAAGGGCCGTTTTCCCCTATCTTCTCACCAGCAACATCGCAAAGGTTAAAAACCACCTGCGTGAGCTGGGTTTTACACTTCTCGACCCGATGGAATGGTACCTGGACCGGTTGCCCAAGCGGAGCGCGGAGGACGAAACACAGACAAAGGAAGGGAAGAAGTAACCTATGGCTTGAATTGAGGAATTGAGGGATTCGGAATTATAAACCAGCTCCTTAATTCACCAGTTTTTCCAATTCCTCAATCTCTCAATCCCTCAATCTCTCACATACCAAGCGCAGTCTCTTCCTGCCGGATTCGTTTCCTGAGGATGAAGATGTTTGAAATTCCAAAGAGAAGCGCTGTTATCCAGCAGCCGAAAAGGGCCGGGTAAACGAATATTTCAATCAAGACCACGGCGTAATTGGGGTGTTTGAAAAATCTGTATGGGCCCGTTCGAACCAGTTCGGCCCCGGGCAGGACGATTATCCTTGTGTTCCAGAACCGTCCGAGGCTGAGGATGCACCAATACCGCCAGGCTTGGCATAACAGGAACACGGCTATGAAGAGTGCCGGGGAGCAGAGCAGTTGTGCTCCCCTTGCCGCCGCTTCCACTGCGAATGACGCAAACCAGCATGCATGAAAGCCGACCAGGACCCTCGTAAATGCCGCCCCGAATTCCTCTCCCCCCAGATTCCTGACGTGAATTTCGTTGCGCCTTGCGATAACCAGGTGGGTCACGCGTTCGGCAACTATAGCGATCAGAAACAAATGAGCCCAGCTCAATGCCATTCTAATTGCCCTCACACCTTCCCAGAAAAGCCTCGGAACAAAATCCCGGACCTAGGGCCGTGCTGAATATCAGGTCATCCTGCCGGAACCGGTTCGAATCGAGAAAGTGCGTCAGAACGAAAAGGACAGTGGCGCTGGACATGTTTCCGAACTTTGAGAGCACCTGCTGCATGCTTTGAATCGCGTGCTCTTCGAGTCCAAGGGAGTCCCGGTACGCCTCAATGACCTTCTGCCCACCGGGGTGGGCCAGGAAGTGGGCGATGTCAGAGGGATAAAGACCATGGCTGTGCAGGAAATCCAGGATGACGGGCCGTGCCGCTTTGGTGACGACAGCCGGGATCGAGCGGGAAAAAATCACCTTCAAGCCCGTTTCCACAATTTTCCAGCCCATGATGTCCAGGGTATCGGGCCAGGTTACAGACGATGCGGATTCTACGGAAATTCGCCGCGCCCATCTGCTTGCCTGCGAATCCCCGGCCATGACCACGGCGCCGCAACCATCGGCGAATAGTGAACTTGCAACGAAATTGCTCTTCGACAGATCGCCCCGAATGAAGGTGAGGCCGCACAGTTCGAGGGCCACCACGAGCGCCAACCTGTCCGGGTAGGCTCTGAGCCAGTCTGCTGCCCTGACGATCCCGGCTACTCCTCCAGAGCAGCCCAGTCCCCAGATAGGCGTCCTCATGACGGAAGGATTCAAGGATATCCTGTTGAACAGATGAGCGTCGAGGCTGGGCGTCGAAATACCTGTTGAGGATATGAAGAAAATATGTCCAATCCGCTCTGCCGGGATATCGGTCCGCATGAGGACATCGCGAACAGCCCTTTCGGCAAGCTTTACCCCTTGCTCCAGATAGACGCTGTTTTTTTCCGAAAAGGTTTTTTCCGTTTCGAACCAATCGTCGTCAACGCAAAAATGACGCTCCGAAATTCTGGTGTTCCGGAAGACGGGCAGGAGGCGGTCAACCTGGAGCGCCCCTCTAAATATACGGGCGGCAAACTGCCTGACGTCATCCTGGCCTACCTTGTTATCCGGGACGGCTGTTCCGACATCGATTATGTAGGGCATTTATCGATTTCCTGATAGAAGTCAGTGCGAAGACCGCCCGAATCCTAGGAAGACCTATCCTGGCGGGGGCTGATGAGTTGATGCGAGGACCGAATTTCCCCTCATCAGTAATGGTTTGAAGAGAGCAGGGGACCGCCAATGCTTTAGGCCCCCTGCTCTCCGGCTTATGCAGCCTTGTACATGACTTCGGGCTCTTGGTGAAAGATCGGGCCGGTTAAAACATACAAGTCGAAATTTGTGAAGATCCGCTGCCCGTCCACATCGACAATCCTCAAGATATCCGATTGCTTGCGATCAGCCATTGTAACCAGATAATGCTGGCCGTAGCGGGTTTTTACGATATCCTCGGGAACTTCGAACATTATAAATTTATTGATGCCCTTTTCCCTGAGGGCTTCAAGAAAATCAGGATGATCGAGATTATCACTCGAAGTAAGGGCAAGTATAGAGCCGCTTCCGGTAATGATTAAAGCCGCTTTCATTCTCTGTCCCCTTTCCCATTGGCTCAACAACGCTCTTTAGATTTTTTCCGCGGAAACATCTCATTTAACATATAATAAGGAGAGGCCATATTTGGGTCAATTGGCCGGAGCCCCGTGTCTACTGTTTGGAATTCGATTTCTTTGGCTGGAAGGATTGAGCAAATGAGGATTCTGATTTTATCCTTACTGGTCCTGGCGTGCGTGCCGGCGGCTTCCGGTGGAGCTTCGCCGGCGAACGGCGAAGAGGTATTCTCCAGACTCAAATGCGCTATGTGTCACAAACCTGACAAGAAGACAGCGGCCATATCACTCAAAGAGATCGTCGCGGCCTATCAGGATAAGGACAAACTCGTCAAATTCTTCAACGGACAGATTAAGCCGCTCATCGAAAGCGAAAAGTGGGGAATGATGCGCGGCCGGCTCGAAAAGATAAAGGCCCTGCCGGATGAAGAAAAGGAAGCGCTTGCTGACTACATCATGAGTTTCAAGTAGGTTGAGAAGATGGAAATCAGGGAATTTTACACTCATCTGCTGGATCTTGATCCGCCCTGGGGCGTAAAGGCTGTTGCCTTCAAGAATGGGCCGGAAACCGTGGACGTATACCTCGAGTGTGAGGAGAAGGTCCTGCTTCCATGCCCTCACTGTGACCGTCCTTACCATGTCGGTGGTTTTTCTGCTCCAAAGATTTGGCGGCATATGGATACGTGCCGGAAAAAGACCTTTTTGCACGCCATGCTTCCGGTAGTGGACTGTCCCGAGCATGGGAAACTGAATCCGTCCATCCCGTGGGCTTTCGCGGGTTCCCCCGTGACTGCCGGGTTCGAAAGATGGATCGGCAGGCTGGTCGAAAGCCTTAGTGACACAAAAAAAGCAGCTCATCTTGCCGGCATCGAGCACGTTGTCATTCGCGGCATTCTCCGCCGTTCGGCTGAGAATGCCGCAAATGCGAACGCTCATCCCGTGGATGAGTGTAAAAACATTTTGCGGCCATCCCCGGGACCTGAGCCGGTGCAGATTTCCATCTTCGCTCAGGACGACTTGAGTTTCGCGAACAGGGGCATCCATGCATTCAATAACCTGGAACTGGAAAAAGCCCTGGACCTTTTTCAAAAACACAGCAGCCTTCATCCGAAGGGCTTCGATGTATCCCGCTGGCAGAAAGCCGGCGAGTTCCTGCTCAGAGGTATGCGTGGGGGGCCGGCCGGGCCGGGCGAGCGTCCCGGTTACCTGTGCAGGCTCTGGGACTCCTTTGTTGAGTATGCGCAATTCGAGGGCATTGAAGCTTTTGCCGCCAAAGCGAAAACTTCTTACTTTGCACACGTACTTCAGGAAATTGAACGAGCTGGGTTGGCCGGGTCGGCGATGCTTTCGGGGGACATTCCCCTCGGCTGTGTCCTGCTTCAAGCCGGGCGCTATGATGAAGCAGTCCGTCGCCTGCAGGAGTGCATTCGGGAAATGCCTCACAACGCCGCTCTCTATGGCCGCCTTGGAGACGCATACCTGCTCCGGGGCGACCCCATGGTCGCAAGGCAATGCTACCGGGAAGCCTGCTTCATCGATCCTGCGGCTATCGATTGGCTTCACATGGAGGATGCCGATCTGAAGCAGTTGAAACAGGATATTTTGTTCTATTATGACTTCGATCCCGAGTTGGCGCTGGAATGGCTGCCCAGTCACGGCCGAATCGACGGATTGTTCGAGCGCAAAGTGGTGCGTCTAAATGACGGTCTCAAGGAATTGGCAGATGACTACATGGCTATCGAGAAAGCATGGTCGAAGAGTAACTCCCCCCTGCTGGCGGCAAAGCTTTTCCTGAGAGGCATAACTCTTTGCGAGAACATGGAAAATTTTAGGTTTATCCAGAAAATCGACCTCATCAGAGTGCGAAGAATCATGAAACAGGTCAACCCGGATTTGTTTGAGGAGTTTTTGGAAAAAATTGTATAAAGACAGTGACCGGTGGTTAGTCGTCAGTGGTTAGCTTTTCTCTGACGACTGACCACTGGCCGCTGACGACTGCTCTTATAACTACCAGTAGTAACTCCCTTTCTTTTTCTTGCGCCGGCACGTAGCCCACCCCAGGAACCAGCCGGTAAGCAGGACTGCCGCTCCGGCCAGGACCCACCGTACATCGCGCGAGAGCTTGAGGTTTTCGTTTTCCTGGATCAGCGTCTGTATGTTCGCCTGGGCGCTGGACAGGCTTAGCTTTGTGGAATCGTACTCGGATTTGAGCTTAACGTAATTTGCCGAACCGTCCTTGAGTTCCTCATAGGCTGAATTGAGCTTGGTGAGCTTGTCCGTTAGCTCTTTTTCTTTTTGGGAAAGCCCTGTTTTCTCCTTATCAACCTCGTCGAGTTGAGACTTCAATTCCTCATTTTCCGTTCCAAGTTCCCTTGCCAGTGACGAATTGGGCGGCCACGGGCTCAGAAACCTCGATTGTATCCATCCTTCTTTTATACCACCGTCTGGTATTTGGTAGCGCACCTTGCTATAAGATTGGGAGTTCACCAGTTCGACGCCGGAGCCGGGTGGGACCATCAGAAGGGTTTTGCCGTTTCCTGACGGAGTGAGGCGAAGTGGGAGTTCCTGAGTGTCAGTCGTATATGCTTTTGCGGCCAGAGTTGCGCCCGCCGGGACCATGAGCGAAAGGGCGATTGTCAATACCAGTGCGGATCTGAATCCATGCATATTCTTTTGCCTCGCAAGCTGATAATTATATTAGGACTACTGTTTGCGAACAAACAGGGGCCATTATAGATTCGCCTCCCGCGCCGGGCAAGGGAAAACCCCGAATATTGAGATTTCACCTGTTTTCATGTGGAAGGTCACAATATGCAAGAAACTCCCGAATTGATTGACACACACGCTCACCTGGATTTTCCTGAATTTGCCGGTTCAATTCCTGCTGCCATAGAACGGGCGTTCAACGCCGGAGTCAGTACGATTGTCACCATAGGCATCGACTTTGACACAAGCCGCAAAGCAGCGCAAATAGCCGGTATTTACGACCGGATTTACGCCTCAGCCGGGATTCACCCGCACGCTTCCTTTAAAATGGATGAGCGCGACCTCCGGGAATTGGAAAATCTCGCGTCAAATCCGAAAGTCGTTGCGATTGGTGAAATCGGGCTTGACTATTTCCGCGACAGACAGCCTCGCCCTATTCAAAGAGAGTGCATGGAGCGCCAGATAGAGGTAGCTTTAAAAATAGCAAAACCTGCGATTTTTCATATTCGGGACGCCTGGGAGGATTTTTTTCAAATAGTGCCCGAATTTGCCCCCTCGTTGTGCCCTTCGATCATGCACTGTTTTTCAGGCAACTGGAGTATTGCGCGTAAGTGTCTTGACCTGGGATTGTATCTGTCTATCCCGGGTGTGGTCACATTTGCAAAAGCCGAATCCCTCAGGGAAGTGGTGACGCGCGCACCATTGGAGAGGCTGCTTGTGGAAACCGATTCTCCATTTCTGGCCCCCGTTCCGTTCAGGGGCAAAACGAACGAGCCTTCTTTCGTTTTCCATACGGCCAGAAAAATCGCTGAACTCAGGAAAGAACCCTTCGAAAAAGTGGCTGCTCACACTACGAAAAATGCGCGGGCGGTTTTTAGAATCTAGTCTGGAAAAAGAAAGCGCTAAAGAATGAAAAACCGGAAAAGAATTGTTCTCATTTTGTTCATTTTAATCCTTTGCATTGTAAGCGATCAGATTACAAAGAAGATAGTCAGATCGGACCTGCCAAGAACAAAGCCTTTAACGCTAGTGAGTGGAATACTCAGTCTTGACTATGTTGACAATAAAGGTGGAGTTTTCGCTTTCGAGTGACTCTTGCCGGAAATGTGGCGCGGGAAAATCGTCACTATGGGGTCCGCTGTATTGCTGGGGCTGGTCGTTCTTGTTCTAATGCTTGCCAGTGGCCTTCGATTTCTTCCGTTATTTGGTCTATCGCTGTTTTGCGGTGGAAGTCTGTCTAATTTATTCGATCGTATCGCATTGGGAGGGGTGGTTGACTTTGTCAAATTCGATTTGGTTGGACTTCGCCCCTATATTTTCAACTTGGCCGATCTGGCAATAGGAGCAGGGATAACTATCGTTATCTTCAGCA
>OMOE01000012.1:22087-47839 GCA_900290365.1 Syntrophobacter sp. SbD1
AATAGGAGCAGGGATAACTATCGTTATCTTCAGCAGCGCAAAAAAAATCGTACAAGCCTGTTCTTTCAAAATCATTGAACGCCTCCGACAACACGGGTAACCGAATCAGCTTTCAGTTCAGGCGCCTGATTCGGATCATGCACTTGATTTGAATATTGCATTAATCTAAATTGTATTTATAATATTCGAATCTACGATGGTTCGAGATTCTGAACGTTCATTAAATTCCATTGTTCATGGAAGCAAAATTATCTCTAAAATGGAGGGTCGTGCAAATGACGAAAAAAATTATCGAGATCGCATCAGAGATTGTGCAAACCCAGGTTTCTTTAGCTTCTATGTCGGCTAGTGAGATCACTTTGTCTCTGCGCCAGGTTTTTGGAACTCTGCTGGAACTGCAAAAGGCAGAATCGGGAGAAATTGAACTGCCCCAGGTATTCGATCAGGCCGCTGTACAGGAAAAAGCTGTTGGATCAATCACACCTGAGAATTCAATTCAAAATGATAAAGTGATCTGCCTTGAATGCGGCGCCGAAATGAAGCAATTGACTCAGAAACATCTGTCGTCACATGGAATCGGTTCGAAAGAGTACAAGAAAAAATATGGCTTCTCAATGCGAACTCCTTTGGCTGCAAAATCTTTAACAAAGGCGCGCAGCAAAGCTGCAAAAAAAAGAGGGCTGCCCGCGAACCTGGTGAAAGCGATAGAAGCCAGAAGACAGAGTAAGGTTCAGGGCGGTGTGCCGGCCTCACAGGAAATTAAGCAACCTGCCGTGAAAAGACGCCGTAGAGCTAAGAGCGAATAAGCGATTCACCGCAGAGACTAAGAGCGCACCGCAGACCCCTTCGTTCCTGCGGCGCGCTTTTAGTCTTTTGGTTGCGGGGCAACGCTTACTGGAAAGGAAATCTTCGCTAGGTTTGCTTTCTCAATGCGCAGAAGCGCCGCCTTTTTATCCAGCCCACCGGCATAGCCCGTTAGACTTCCGTTAGAACCTACAACTCTATGACAGGGGATCAGGATAGAAATCCGATTATGTCCGACAGCGCCGCCTACGGCTTGGGCCGACATTGATGCTAAGCCCCGGGTCTTAGCAATATATTCAGCAATTTGCCCATAGGTGACAACTTGCCCCCTCGGGATTTTCAAAAGGATGTCCCATACCGTTTTTTGGAAAGGCGACCCTGGAGGGGCGAGCCGGACATCGAGCGCGCTCTGTTTAGCAGAGAGACTCGAAAAATAACACTCGAGATGATTGCGTAGCGCCTTGAAAATGGGATGGCCGGGTTCACGACTCCAGTGGGCTGTTTGGGGCGGGTAGTATCTTTGGCCGGCAAACCACAAGCCAATGAGAGCCTCATCTTGGCCGGCAAACCACAAGCCAATGAGAGCCTCATCTTTCACGGCGGCAGTCATAGCTCCCAGCGGAGTATCGATGGTGCAGGTGTAGATCATTGAGTGCAACTCTCTTTCTGAACCTCAAGCTTATTGGCAAGAAAATTCCACAACAAAATGGTTGCATACGAACGCCATGGACTCCATTTCTGCGACAATGTCAATATGTCCTGTGGAGGGCGGCCCGAGAGCGCTTTTTTGACGCCATGGTCGGTGTGCGGAAAGGCATCCGGCCAACCGAGCGCCCGCATCGCAATATATTGGACCGTCCAGGGGCCAAACCCTGGCAACTTACGAAGTTTTTCCATTGCCTCCCTCGGGTTTGCACTGTAGGAAAGTGTGATGGAATTGGTCGTCAAAGCTGTCGCCAGGGCCAAAATCGAGCGAGCCCTGTCTCCGGTTATGCCAAGCGGTCCCAAATGATTTTCGATTCTGCCTTCAAGGGCGCAAATTCTGTCGGGTTGAGGGAATGCAAAAGCAAGCTCTTCAAATGGGGTGTCCATTTTTGCGCCGATGAGGTTAACCAGCCGCATGGCCAGCGTACTGGCTGCCTTAACGCTGATCTGTTGACCCAAAACGGCCCGCACCGACATCTCAAAAGGGTCGAAGCATCCCGGCGCCCGTATCCCCGGCACACGGATATTCGGTGCAACATCGTCCATCGTGGCGAGCTTCTCGTACACCTTCTCAGGGCTGCAGTTTACGTCGAATAGAAACCTGATTCTCGCCAGTACCCGGGACAAAACCGGCAGTAACGTCGGGGCAAGTGTCACGGAAAGAGCATTTTTGGTTGGCCGGTTTGCTACCGAGATCCAGCCGTAATGGATCGTTTCGCCCTTTTTTACCGCTACCGTGCGGCGGTAAGTATCTCCGGCTACGCTTTCAACCCCCGGAATAGCCCGGGCGGCAAGAAAGGAAATCAGGCTGCCCCAGGCATATGGTGGACGATAGCCGAGCGATAAGGTAATCCCGTCATTGTCCTGCTCCTTGCTTCGGCCTTTTTTCCGGAGTTCGTTTGGCGTGAGGTGGTAATGTTTTTTGAACAGATCGTTAAACCGGCGGATGCTGCCGAAACCTGCGGCCATCGCCACATCGGTAACCGTAAGCCGAGTGTCGGTCAGCAGGCTTTTGGCCAAAAGCAACCGCTGGGTCTGAAGGTATTGAACAGGTGAGACGCCGTATTCCATAAAAAAGACGCGGCGCAGATGTCGGTCCGTGATTCCCAGTATAGCTGCGAGTTCCGAAATTTTGCGGGAGGTCAGGCAATCTTTTTCCATAATCAAGGCAGCGCTTCGCGCGAGCCGGAGGACCGAATCCACCGGGGCCAAACCCGGCGCCAGTTCCGGTCGGCATCTAAGGCACGGCCTATAACCAGCCGCCTCTGCTGCCGCCGCACTGACAAAGAAAGTGCAGTTTTCCTCCCTGGGAAGTTTCACTCGGCAAATGGGGCGGCAATATATCCCGGTAGAAGAAACTCCGCAAAAAAAACGGCCGTCAAAGCGAACATCGTGGGCCTGCAAGGCGGCATAGCACGCTTTGTCATCCAAAGGCAGTCCAGGTGCTCTTGTTTTTGTCATGCTCATTTCCATCATCCGAGTATTATTATAGCTACAGGCCAAAAAAATACCGGCCGTTTTCGGACATGTATAAAAATAGGGCGCCGGGACCGCCCCGGAAACCCGGATAAGACGCGCCAATCACACTTGCCGCCGCCGCAAGTAGCGGCATATCTGGCCGGCGGTCCCACCGCCCGGAGAGAACATGAATAACTGTTTTATTTTTTCTAACGACTAAAGACTGGCCACTGGCGACCGCTCTATTATTGTTTTTCTGAAGACTGAAGATCGGCCGCTGACCACTGGCGACTGCTTAATCGGCAGGCGAGCAATTCGACAATCATCCCAAGATAGGCGCCGGCTACTATGTCGCTGAAAAAGTGGTACTGGGTTACAAGCAAAGCCAGTGCAAGAAGAAGGAGCAATCCCGCGCATACGGGACGCAGGCGAGGGTAATACCGGGTGACTCCCAGCATCAATGCAGTGAAAACGGCCATATGCCCCGAGGGGAAAGCTGTATAGGCCCCCCCGCCATGAAACCAGTGAAAACCGAATTCATTTGGATGCAAAAGCCAGAAGCGTGTATTCGTTCTTCCGAAAAGATCTTTCAGTATTTCTTTGAAGATATACGCCAGGGGGACTGCGCTGCCCATACAGGTGAAAAAATCCGAATTCCAGGATTTGTCTTGTTTTCGTGTCAGGTATAACCATCCGGTCCAACTCCCGATAGCTACCATGCACACCAACCAGAAGAGAAGGTCCGGCAAATTGGCAACCCTTTCGGAAAGCAGGAATTTGAAACCGACTTTTTCAGACACGAATTCAGCAAGCCTGATGTCCAGGTAAAAGCATCCGGCGATAACCATGGCGGCACAAATTACAGTGCTGCCAAGGATCTTTTTCCATCTCATATCCGAAACCCGTAAGTTAAATATCGTTTCGTCACCGGCAGCCAGAATATCTCCAATTCAATTCAATGTCGAATGATTCAAGAAAATGTCGTACAGGTACTCGGAATACTTTAGCAGACCCCTTGACGAGGAGACGCTCTCTGCACGCCAAAAACGCGAAGTCGCATAGATTTGCCACGCGAAGAGGCGAAGACAATCAGACAAGAAATGTTTCCACTCCAAGGTGCGAAGAAATCCAGGTAGGGAAATCTTTTCACGCAAGGACGCGAAAATGAAAGAATGCGACCTTGCGGTAGATGTATTGATACCACCGGTACGGCGATATTGCCGTCGTTTTTCTTCGCGACTTCGCGGCTTCGCGTGAAAAAATAGCTTCAGGGACAACAAGATTCAGATTTGCGCCAGGCAATTTCATGAGCAGGTGACTCACCAGGGCCAAAGTGGTATAAGGCGGCCACGGAGGGTATTATGACCAACTTATTAATTGAAAATGGCCTGAATGTCCGGCTCGAGGCGCCTAAAGTGAAAAGATCCAATCCGTTCACTGCTCACCGCTCACTGCTCACTGTATTCATCGTATGCTTCGCGATTGGTTTCTTGGGAGCGGTTGCCGCGCTCGCCGAACCCCCTCGCATCATCATTTCTCAAACCGGTTATAACTTCGGGGAACTCTCCGAAATGACGCCGTTCTCCCATGATTTCATTGTAAAAAACAGCGGTAAAACCACTCTTGCTATCGCAGACGTCAAGCCCAGTTGAGGCTGCACGATTGCCCGATTTGACCGGGCAATCCCTCCGGGTGCGGAGGGAAAAGTCACCCTGGAGTTGAATCTTAGAGGGTTTCAGGGATATGTAAAAAAGAGCGCGACGGTCATTAGCGATGACCCTTCAAACCCACGGATAGTTCTGGTCGTTGAGGGAACCGTCAAGCCCCTCATCGAAGTCCTGCCTGAAAAGGCGGTTTATTTCCAGGGGACCGCGGAAGGTCTTGCCGAGAAAACCATCGATCTTGTAACGACCTCAGACATATTTCACATCCGCAAAATCGATGACAATCTCGATAAGAAGGTTTCCTACAAGCTTGAAGCAGTAGAGGAAGGCAAACATTACCGGCTCAAAGTCTCGAATAATGCCTCGCAGGGGCGCTACAGGGGAGCCATTACACTTTATACCGATCTTTCTGAAAAACCTGAGCTTACCGTCTGGGTAAACGGCTTTATAGAAGGAGAGATTGGGATCAGGCCGAAATCTCTTGTAGTGGGCCGGTTGTCCCCCGATCAGGCAATAATTACCGGGAAGGTGCTGGTTGTCGATAACAGTAATAAAGCTTTTAAAATACTAAAATGCACATACGACGACAGGGTCATCGCCGTCAGGCAGGAGCCGTTTCCAAATGGCCCCGGGTTTAGCCTGGAAGTGAATCCGAAAATGGAAAACATCCCTGCCGGCAAACGGATTCAGACTGTACTGACGGTGGAAACCGATGTGCCTGCCGGGGGAAAGCAGGAAGTTGAAATCCAGGCGATCAATCTGGTTGACGCTCCCAGGTGAGGGCGCCCCAAAGGATTTTTCTCCCCACCGCCCTGCGCCTGCGGCGATTTTGCAAGCAGGCAACCCGGCCGGCGGTCCCACCGCCCCTTTTTTATTGAAGCTCCGGGAAATCTTACTTATAATTGCGGGCGATATTCGGGGAGCGGCAGTCTTAGCAGACTAATCTGTAAAATACTGCTCCCCGGCGGGATCTTTTGCAATCTGGCCTTTTAAATCCTTCAGGGAGTTTTGCCTTACGGGGAGACTCCCTTTTTTCTTAGACAGGGGGTGTGGCGGTCAAATGAACTCTACAGCCTGTAAAAAGACACTTTTATGCTGCCTTGCGGCCGTTTTGCTTGGCTGTGTTCTGTTTTTCGGCGGTTCTGTGCGGGCAAACCAGCCTGTGGCCCAGGACCAGTTCGAAAGACGAACGGCGCTTGTAATCGGCAACGCTCTCTATGGAGCGGGTCCTCTTCGAAACTCTATCAATGACGCTCGCGCCATGGCGAAGACGCTTACTTCTCTTTCCTTCGACGTTACCCTGAAGGAAAACCTCGACCAGAAACAGATGAAGGTTGAGATTCAGGCTTTCGGGGAGAAGCTCCAGAAGGGGGGCGTCGGTCTTTTCTATTATGCCGGGCATGGGGTCCAGGTGAACGGGCACAACTATCTTCTTCCGGTTGGCGCGGCAATCGAGCATGAAAACCAGGTTCAATACGAAGCCGTAGATATGGGCTCGGTGCTAGGCGAAATGGATTACGCCCGCAACCGAATGAATATAGTCATAATGGATGCGTGCCGGGACAATCCGTTTGCCCGAGGTTTCCGCTCCATATCCCAGGGACTTGCCTCGATAGAGGCCCCTACCGGCACGCTGATCGCCTATGCTACCGCGCCTGGTTCGGTGGCCAACGACGGGGAGGGAGAAAACGGCGTTTACACTGGAGAACTCATTAAGGCCATGGTGCAGCCGGGGCTAAAGCTCGAAGACGTCTTCAAACAGGTACGCTCCGCGGTGCGAGAATCCACCGGGGGCAAGCAGATACCATGGGAATCGTCCTCCCTGGAAGGCGATTTTTATTTTATCTTCCCGCCGCCGCAGGCTTCCGTGCATACAGCCTCGATTCCGCCCAGGCAGGTTCCCGGGGACGTATCGGAGCACTCCACCCCCCGGGCGGTCGAAGAGAGTGTCTCACGGGGCGAAAAGCCCGAAAGGGCTGTAAAGACCTGGAAGGAACCGGTTACAGGACTGGTGTTCGTATGGGTGCCTGGCGGATGTTATCTCATGGGCAGTCCGAAAAGTGAGAAAGATCGCTCGGACGACGAGGGCCCGGTGCATGAGGTTTGTATCGACGGTTTCTGGATGAGCAAAACGGTGGTTACCAACGCTCAGTTCAGGCAATTTCAAAAAGACCACGACAGCAGGGACTACGCCGGCCATTCGCTCAATGGTGATGGCCAGCCGGCGGTTTACATAAGCTGGGGTGACGCCAATAACTTTTCGCAGTGGCTAACCGGTCAAAACGGCGGGCAATATAAATTCCGTCTTCCAACCGAAGCTGAGTTTGAATATGCGTGCCGGGCCGGTTCAGACAGCTCCCGCTATTGGGGCGATGACGCCTCCATGGCCTGTATCTACGAAAACGTAGCTGATTATACGGCCGAAAGACAGCTTGGAATCAAGCCGGTCCACGAATGTGACGACGGCTACGCAGCGACTGCGCCGGTCGGTATCTTCCGGCCAAACAGTTTTGGCCTCTACGACATGCTGGGCAACGTGCTTGAATGGTGTTCGGACGTTTATGGCCTTGATTCATATGTGCGCCACGATAGAAACAATCCGCAAAATAATGATGAGAGCATGGGGCAGAGCCGTGTTATTCGGGGAGGGTGCTGGAGAGGCTCGACGGGTTCCACCCGGTGCGCAATTCGCGGAAGCGGCCTGCCAAACAGCGTGAGAGACGATGTCGGCTTCAGGATCGTGCGAGAGCCCTGAGATGGTGACAGGATTGACAGATAAGGGTGAAAGATAATTACCTGTGCAGGGACCGGCGGGGTTAATTTGGATTGGGGAAAAAGACTAGAATCTTTGACAGGATTAACAGGATTAACAGGATTTAAGAAAAAAGATAATAACCTGTGGCGGGATTGACATGGGGTTGTCCGGATTAGGGTTTTTCTTAATCCTGTTAATCCTGTCTAAAAAAGGGCATGTTGATGAAATTCGGAAGATCGATAGCGTCGGTAGCTTTTATGTTGCTTTTCTTTCAGCCCGCTTTAACTCCTGGCGGGTCCTTTGCGGCCGAAGACGGTCCCTCGAATAAAGATGCATCGGCGCGCGCGCTCGACCCGGAGGTGGATTTTCGATGGGCCTTCGCAGCCCAATCGATCCGGGACGGCAAGACCATCACGATGCCGGTCACCCGGGACATGGTCCTCAAATCCGGAGACCAGGTCAAGATGATGATCGAACTGCAACGAAGGTGTTTTGTATACCTTTTCCACGATAATCCCGGGGATGGCGTGAAACTGCTGTTTCCATACGCACTCCAGCAGTTTGACGGGGATTATCAGCCGGAGCGCAGGTACTATATCCCCCGAGGAGAGGCGTGGTTCAAGCTGGACCAAAACCCGGGCCGGGAAACATTTTATCTGGTCGCCTCATCGAAGCGCCTGGATGAGCTGGAAAAGGCATATCTGAGGCATGAGTCCGCCGAAGGGCCTTCCAGGGCTGAGACAGCCGGGGCGCTTGTCGAGATGATAAAGGAGCTTGGAAGGCAACATCGAGAGCTGAGTTCGCCAGCCGAGCGGCCTGTCCCCATCGGCGGCGCCCTGCGGAGTGTTGAAAACGCCCCGGATCCCGGCCGGTTCGACATTGCGGCTTTTGCCGACGAGGTGCTCTCGACCGGCTTCACGGCCAGGACTTACACGATTGAGCACGAGTAACCACCGCCTCTTTGCGGCAATTGCCGCATTCGGTATTGTCCAACTGGTTTTCCTCTTATTCGGGGGAGTTTTCCAAACCTGGCATTGCCGGGTTTTTGACGGTTTTTTCATGATCCGGTCCTCCATTGGCGCCTTCAAGCCCCCCTACGACGGGACAGTGGTGCACATAGACCTCAACGATACCTCCATCCAGCAGCTGAAAACCTATTATGTGAGCCGCCCCCAGTACGGCCGCGTTATTCGAAACCTTGCCGCCATGAATGTCGCAGCCCAGGCCTACGATCTGATTTTTGCAGCCGGCACGAACCAGGCGGATGACCAGGCGATAATTGGAGCGGCACGCGAGGCGCGAAACGTCTATTTCGGCATGGCCTTTACACTGGGGTCTCGCAGTGAACCGCCTTCCAGGCGCACGGCCCCGGAAATCCGCGAATATATCGACCGCACCGTTTGGGCTGTGAAAGTGGAAGGCAATGGGCGGGACCTTTACGCCGGGACCAATCCGCTCATCACTTTCCCGCCGCTTGCCGAGGCTTCGAAGGGAATCGGGTTTATCAGCCTGAAAACGGATCGGGACGGGGTAATCCGCCGTGTGCCGCTGCTCGTGCGATGCGAGGGCGGGTTTTATCCCAGCCTGCCGTTCCGCCTTGTCTGTGACTACCTCGCAGTAAGGCCCGAAAAAATTACCATCAAGCCGGGCAGCTATATCAGGCTCGAAAACGCAAGGGTCCCCGCAGGCCCCGCCCGGGACTTCTATATCCCCATCGACAGCAACGGCTCGATGATAATCAATTTCATAGGACCCTGGGGCGAGATGCGTCATTATAATTTCGACCGCATCCTTTCGGCTTCGGAAGACCGGGATACTCTCGAGATGTGGAAAGAAGAGCTTTCGGGAAAAATAGCCGTTGTCTCCGATGTTTCGACTGGCGCAACTGATCTGGGGGCGGTGCCCGTGGATATAGATTTCCCGTTGAGCGGCCTGCATGCCAACGTGATCCAGACGATTCTTTCCCGGGCCTTTTTATCCGAGGTAAGCCCTGCCGGAGTATTTGCGATTGAGCTGGCGATGGCTGCGCTCATTTTACTTCTTTCGACCCGCTTTTCCCCCGTTGTATTCACCGGGGCGGCCGGCCTGCTCTTTATCTGCTACGGGGCCTCGGCGCTTGCCCTTTTCCTTCGTTATGGACTGATGCTCAATATTGTTCGCCCTGTGCTGTCGGGGGCCTCCGTCGCCTCGCTGCTCATGGTTCTGCGCTATTTTCGGGATTCAAAGGAAAAAGAGGCCCTGCGGAGGTCTTTTGAATCATATTTCCCACCCTCGGTGGTGAAAAAAATTCTTGCCGACCCGGCGATGATTAGCAGGGGGCAGAGAAAAGAGCTGACGATTCTTTTCAGCGACATCAAGGACTTTACTGCTCACTCCTCGACGTACTCTCCTGATCGGATTCGGGGCTTCCTCAACGACTATTTCGAAACGATGGTGGAAGTTGTATTCAACTACGAGGGGACGGTGGATAAGTACATCGGAGACGGTCTGATGGTATTTTTCGGAGACCCCGAACCCACGCCCGACCATGCCCTGAGAGCGGTCCGGGCGGCAATCGAGATGCAGAAAAAAGCGCGCGAGCTCAGTTTGAAATGGGCCGGTGAAGGGGGCTTCCCGGTGCATGTGCGGATCGGAATAAATACAGGCGAGGTCGTCGTGGGCAACATGGGGTCTTCCAGAAGGCTCTCCTATACAGTGCTGGGTTCCGCTGTGAACCTGGCAAAAAGGCTCGAATCGAGCGCGCCCGTCGACGGAATCCTGATTTCCCAAAGGACCAGGGACCTGGTCTCCCCTTCCATTCCCACCAGGTTCTCCGGAGAGATCCGGGTAAAAGGGGTCGAAGTCCCCGTTCGTACCTACGAAGTAGCCTCAGAGTGATCACTCTTTTTCATACAAGGGCGCTAAGACGCTAAGGCGCTAAGGCGCGAAGAAAAAGATCTCATTTCGAGGGGCGATGGGGTCCCTGCTCTGTCCTCAGTCCTCAGTCCTCAGTCCTCAGTCCTGAATTCCGTCCAGCCACTTTTCATTTAAGTACTTTTGAGTTAAATCCGATTTATCTGTAACCGGTGAACTGGCAAGGGTGATTTTCGTAAAAATCCGGCCTGCAGTGTCTCGCGCCTACATAGGGAGATCATATTTGCATGTGCTCTGAATGCTCCGGACATAAATATGCTTCAGGGCGGACTGAAGTGGTCCGTGTTGCCATGCGGCTGTTGAGAGCAATTGCCGTCCTTGTGGCCGGTTGCGCCTGTTGGGGCTGCATTGCCACGCAGATGAAAGCGACCTCCAGCCGGCCTGTGAATGCGGACATGGAAATATTCGCCCAGGCTATGATCGAACAGCACACAATGGACACCCTTTGTTTATTCCCCTTCGGTGCTGCCCCCGAGAATTGGGCAGCCTCGCCCTCGATCACGGCCGCATACCTGTCCAGGCTTGTCCAGAGGCGCCCCTTTCTGAAGATCAGGGCCGTGCCCTATGAACCCAAATCCGATTCGGAGGCAATATGGTACGCCAGGTATGAGGGGTGCACGCTCGCTATGCTTCCCTCGCTGCTTTACCTGATGGACGGAACGGGGTCCATGCCCACAGAGCTTACGGTGCGCATCCGTATACTGGATGCCCGGACCGGTGGAGTGCTCTGGGACATTAAGCAGGAGGGGCGATCCGAACCGGGGCCCGATATCGATCTCTACTGGAATACGATCACGGGTCAACCGGCCCAGAGGCGCAGCGTGCTGGCCGATTGTCTTTCCCGGAGGTTCGCCGAATACCTGGTTCATCCGCTCGAAAAGGAGAAAGAGAAGTAGGGGAGAGCGGGACTCGGCAATAATGGGGCAGGGTGTAGACTGTGGTGGGCACAATACTAATTGATGGTCAGGCATAGGGCCTTATGATAGAATACAAGCCAATGGCGCGAAAAACCGAATCAGCTGTACGGGTCCTTGTAGCCGACGACGATGAGATTTTCCTGGAGATTCTGGCGGAAACTGTCGAGGAAGCCGGGGCTATGGTTGAGTTGGCTCCTGACGGCCTTGTTGCTCTCGAACAGTTGTCTGCCGGCGATTTCGATATCCTGATTTCAGACTTGAACATGCCGCGAATGGATGGGTTGACCCTGCTCAAGCAGGTGAGAACACTCTATCCCCACACTTTGTGTATTTTGATAACGGGATTCGGAAGCTTGGAGTCTGCTATCCAGGCCCTGCGGCTCGGAGCTTACGACTATATACAGAAGCCTTTTATGGTGGAACAGGTGGGAGTGACAATCCGAAACGCCGTTGATCGGGTCAGGACGTACAAAGAGAGAGCGGACATGCTTTTGGAAATTGAGGGTCTGCACAGGAAGATTTATTCTCTCGAAGGAAAAAGCTATCCGGAGTCCAAAGTTTACGACAGCTCCGGCCATCCGATCAGTGGACCTCTACTGGCCAATGTGCCTGGATTTCGTCCGGATGCTTTTCTCGAAAAGCCACAGGGAAATCCAAACCGGGTCATTACAGCCCTCGAGACGCTCAAAGGTCTCAAACGCGATGGCATAATTTCGGATTCGGAACTCAACAGACTCAAACAAATTATCATCGGCAGGATAGAGTCTGGCAGGCTATGAAGATTTTAATCGTAGAAGACGATGTAATGCTCGGTGAGCTTCTACAGGAATACCTGCAGCGTCTGGAACACGAGAGGGTGCGGGTCTGCCTGACAGGGCGGGAAGGCTTTGACGCGGTAACGCGAGAAGCCTTCGATTGTGCGTTTGTGGATCTGTGCCTCCCGGACACGGATATCGACGGCCTTCAGCTCCTGACCGAGATAAAGGAAAAGGACCCCCGCCTTCCGGTGGTAATGATGAGCGGCTATACAACCCTGGACTATACGATCAAGGCCATGCAAAAAGGGGCCTCTGATTTTCTCACCAAGCCGTTTACTCTCCATGATGTAGCTCTTTCACTGCAGCGCGTCACAAAAGACAGGAAACTCCTGCTCCAAAATCTCAGCCTCCAGCTCGAAGTCCAGGCCCGCAAGGAACTTGAGGAGGTCAATCGGCAGCTCGAAAGCAGGATCGACGAACAGACCCGGCTGTTTCATATCTCGAAGGAAATAGACGAAATCCGTTCAAGCGAAGATCTTTATCCCAGAATCGTCCAGTTGGCGTCCTCACTGGATTCTGTTGAGAAGGTGACTTTCTTCCTGGTGCCCCGGGACAAGAGCAAACTGCTGAATATGGCAGGCTGCGGATGGCAGCCCAATGAGAGTTGGCCTCAACTGATAGGTATTTCGGAAGATCAGAAGCGCCAATTGCTTGGAAACGGCGCAAGTCATGTTATTATTGGTCCTGATGAAGTCCAGGCTTCTTTTGAAAACGCGCCGCAAACCGACAGTGTGCTCTCCTGCTGGCCGATGCGGATCCGCGGGGAACCCTTCGGCCTTTTGATGGCATTCCACAAAGACGGCAATACCTCACTGCCCGCTGAAGAAGCCAGGCTTTTTGATTTTCTGATAAGGAAGGCTTCCCTGGCTATTGAGAATATGGCGCTTTACGAAAGCCTTAGCAGTAATTTTTACGGGATATTGAAGTCGCTCGTAAACGCGTTGGAAGCCAAAGATCTCTATACGGGGAAACATTCTGAAAGAGTGACACGGTATGCGACCGAAACTGCTGGAGTCCTTGGCTGCCCTGGGGCCCAGATCGAATCGATGCAGACGGTGGGCTATCTTCACGATATCGGTAAAATAGGGGTTCGCGACTCTATTTTGAACAAACCGGGGCCCCTGACATCGGAAGAATATGAGCTTGTAAAGAAACACCCTTCGATTGGGGAATCAATCGTAGCCGATTTGGGTTTGACGCCGGAGGAAAGGTCAATAGTAAGACATCACCACGAAAGATGGGACGGAACCGGTTACCCCGACGGTCTGGCCGGTGAACAGATTCCGATACTTGCCAGAATAGTGAGCGTCGTCGATGCTTTTGACGCAATGACCTCGAAACGGGCCTACCGAGACTCCATGTCCTTCGAAGAATCTATTGCCGAGCTGCAGAAAAACGGAGGCAAGCAGTTTGATCCAGTCGCCCTGGATGCGTTCCTTGAAGTAGTGAAAAATGGAAGGCACAATGGGAACAAATCCAAATAGGGAATATTCTCCGGGAGAATCGGGAACAAACTTATAAAATGGATGTCGATAAGTTACAAAGCCAGGAAATTCTCGAACGATGCATCCGCGCCTTACACGAAAAGGACCGGTTGAATTACTCGGGCAAGTTCGTCCAGGGGTTTGTGCATAATGTTAATGGACCTCTCCAGAACCTTACCATGCTGACGGAGATGCTGGTATCGGGCTTGGAGCTTCAGGACCGGATATTCAGCACCAGCGCGGGTGAAAACGAGAAGTGGTCCGAGCTTCTGGGCAAGCAGCGTAAAAGACTTGCGCAGATGCGCGAGCAGATAGCCAATTTGGCTGCCGACTTGCGAGAATTCATGCAGCTTCATGAAATCGAACGGTGCGGCACGGAAGTAGACATAAATGCTCTTCTGACAAGGATGGCGAAGGTATTCCGCTCCGACCTCTTCTTCAAACATAACATCAAATCGGAGCTGCGCCTGGCAAAGAACCTTCCCCATGTAAGGGTCCTTGGCAGGGATATCGTCCCTGCCGTCTTCCATCTTTTCCATAACGCCATTGCAGCTCTCCGGGAATCACCAAAGAAGGAACTGATCGTTGAGACTTCCTTGCAGGATGGCGAGATAGTGGCAAAAATAACCGATTCGGGCGCCGGACTTCCGGAAGGGCTTCAGCCGGACGTTTTTTTCGACCTGTTCGAATCGAGGTGGCAGAAATCTGACGATAAGGCCCAGTCCACAGACCAGCATCTCGGATTTGGACTCTATGCGGCAAGGCAGCTTCTTATGCCTTACGGGTTTACTATCAGCCTTGAACGATCCAGCGAAGGAACTTCAGCCCTGATACGCATGCCCCTCAAGAAGAAACCGGCATAAAATTCCATCCGCCGGAAAATCTTTCCAACTAAAAGACTAAAAGCGATTAACCGCAGAGACGCAGAGTGCGCAGAGAAAAAGCCTTGCTTGATAGCAAAAGAACCGAAGGGATGCGAAGGCCTCTTTGCCGAAGCCAATGCCATCCTGTCTTTCTCCGCGTCCTCTCAAGATCGACCGTGGCCCCTCGAACGAATCATTAGAGCCCGGCCGGGTTGTCAATCGTCTCGGCGGTGCATTCTTTTCTCGCCCGCTCCATTTGGCAAAGTATTTGCTTAGAATCATGTCGACTGAAGTTTCTATTATCTCCAGGGAAAGGGAGGTCTGCTGAAACAGTATGAAAATAGATGAAACTCTGAGCCTGAAAGCTTTGCAGGAGAGCAACCAGTCAAGTGCCAACAAAAGCGCGGGTGGCGATCAGGCATTTGCCCTGTTGCTTCAAGGTGAGATTTCGGAACAGCCGCAACAGATAGCCCAAGGTGACGCCGTTAGCCTGCCGGGGAGCATACCCGCTATCCCGGGGACCCAATCCCTGGCGCCCGGTTCAACGCAGACCCCCGATGCGTCTGAGGCGATTTCAGCTCTGGACGGGGTCCTTTCGCAGTTGGACGCTTTGAAGGATGCGCTTCAGAAGACCGGGTCGCCCAAGGACATCAATTCGCTGATCGAAGGGATCAATTCACAAACCGCCGGTCTGGACGACAAAATGAGCGGCCTTCCCGCCGATCATAAGTTGAAGGACATAGCTGAGGAATTAAAGGTTACCGCCTACATGGAATCGCTTAAATGGAAGCGGGGCGACTATTTGTAAGAAGTAGTGGACAGTCGTCAGTCGTCAGAGAAAAGCTGTTTCCGGCCACTGACGACTAACGACTGTTTTTAAAAGCTTTTTCTGACGACTAACGCCTTACGACTGAAGACTGTTTTATCATGTTTCTGCGAATCATGCTCATAGCCTGCCTCCTGCTTGGGGGCTGGATGGTCTTCATTTCTCCCGGTTCCGGCGCCTGCGGGATGGAGAACCTGACCGGTCCGCTTCCGGGCCTGCTCCTCGCTGATCGTAGCGATACAAAAGACCGCATCATATACAGTACCGATCCCGAAATGGACCGGGCAACGGCAGAAGAGGAAAGGGAGGAAAAGGAAAAAGAGGATAAGTCATGGATGATGCTCCAGCATATGAATATATATAAAGGTACGCAAAAACCTGCCCAATCCGGCAACCCTGCCCAGCCGGCCCCGAACAATTCAAACTGACAGGCTTTATGTACTTTCGACTACCGCCCTTCCCCACTCAAAATACTGCAAACACCCCACTTTAATTCTTGGCCTAACGTCTTAAAAGTGTTCGTGCCGGATTGCGCCTTCGATCCAGGAGTGCACATTCTCTATCGAGTTCATTTTTAATCCATAGACGTGACAACGAGGTTTACTCATGAATCAAGCTCAGGGAAGTAATTGCTTCCCCTGGTCCGAGTGGATGGAATCAGCGGCCAACGTGTGGCTCTCCGCGGCTCAAAGCTGGCAGGAATTGCCCTCTGCTCTTGCCGATTCTTCTCGAACCGGGGATTACATGCAGGCATCGCTCTCGATGTGGAAGGCTTTTCTCAAGCCTTGGACGGGTGAGGCGGGAGAAACCAGGCAGCCTTCTTTTGACATGCTTGAGGCGCTGTCGCAAGTGCTGGGTTCCGGCGGTCTTAGCCAGGAAATGGTCAAGTGGCTGTGGAACCAGGGAGAGGTTACGGGCGGCAGCTTTGAAAAATTGCGGCACGAAGCCGCATTGTCATGGAACGGCATCTACGAAAAAGGAATTCAGCCCTTTCTAAAAATGCCCCAGGTGGGACTCACGCGGGTTTACAAAGAAAAGATCAATCGACTCGCTGACAAGTTCAATGCCTATCAGGCTGCCGTTTCCGAATTCCAGATTATGCTCTCCGGTCCCATGGAAAAGTCGTTTGCGGACATGAAGGGGGAACTCGATAGACACCGGGAAAAAGGTGAATCGGCCGATGATTTCAAGGTCTACTATTCGAAGTGGATCCAGGGCCTCGAAAATCATTACATGTCGCTCTTCAGGTCGGATGAATACCGCAGGTCCCTGGCGGGGTTGCTCAGTGAGACGGCTGCTTTCAGGGTGACTGGAAATGAAGTGCTGACGGAGATGCTCGAGTTCCTTCCGATTCCCACTAACAAGGAGATGGATGAAGTCTATAAGGAACTCTACACGCTTAAGAAGCTGGCCAAAGAGACCGCGAAAAAGATGAGCAAGATCGAATCGGCAATGGGAGAAAAGGATATCGGATGAATGCTTTTGGAATGACTATGAACGATATTATGACCAAGTGGTACGAAGGCCTCGAAAAATCTCGTGATCTTCTCAAATCGACCGATGTGCTGCTCGGCCCGCTGGATACCGAAATTGCCAAAACACCATATGATGTTGTCTACGAAGAGGATCGCATAAAGCTCAAGCATTACCCTGCAACCTCGGAAAAAAAGGTGAAGACCCCCCTGCTGATTGTCTACGCATTGATCAACCGCGAGACGATGCTTGACCTGCAGCCGGGAAGAAGTGTAGTGCAAAACTTCATGAATATGGGAGTCGATGTTTACATGATCGATTGGGGCTACCCTACCCGAAAAGACCGCTATCTGACCATCGACGATCATGTGAATGGCTACATGGACAACGTGGTCGATTTCATATGCGACCGGCACGGGGTCCCCAAGATCAACCTGATGGGAATTTGCATGGGCGGAACATTTTCGATCATCTATTCGGCCTTGCATTCGGAAAAGATTAAAAATCTTATTACTACCGTTGCTCCCAGCAATTTTGATACCGACCAGGGGCTTTTGCATATCTGGGCCAGGGAAATCGACCTGGGGAGTGTAATCGACGCCTATGGCAACATGCCGGGAGACTTGCTGAACCTGGGCTTTTTGCTTCTCAATCCCGCCCGCCTGGTTATAGACAAGTATGTCAGTTATTTTGAAAACATGGGAAACAAAGACTTTATCGAAAACTTCGTGCGAATGGAAAAATGGATATTCGACAGTCCCGACGTCCCGGGAGAAACCATCCGGCAGTTTATGGAAGACTGTTATAAGAAGAACCTGCTGATTCAGAGCAAGATGGAAGTCGGAGGGCGCAGGGTCGATTTGAAGAATATCACCATGCCCGTGCTCAATATCGCTCAATATCTATGGCAAATACGACCACCTCGTCCCGCCGGCGGCGTGCGAGTTGCTCACAAGCAAGGTGGGGACCCTGGACACAGAGGACGTTTGCATCGAAACCGGTCACATCGGAATCTACGTGAGTTCCAAATCTCAGAAACTATTCACGCCCAAGATAGTCGAGTGGCTGAAGCAAAGAGAAGGCGCCCCCGATATTGAACCAAGAGTCGAGACGAAAGCGGAAGTCGCGAGTTTGAAACCTGTGGCCGAAGCAGAAAGGGTATCGAAGGACCAGCCAAAGCAAGTGCCGGCAAGCCGCAAAATCGCTGCCGCATCAAAAGTTACGCCGAAAAGGAAAAAAAGACCGCTGGTAGCGGCGCATGCATCCGCCTGAAGGGAAGGGAAGGGAAAGGGTAAGCGTTTACCGCAGAGACGCAGAGGTCGCGGAGAAAAGCCTTTAGGCAGGCTTAACAGGATTAACAGAACCGTAGGATGGGTGGAGCGGAAGCGCAACCCATCAGCCCTTTTCGAAGCAGTTCCTCATGTCCCTCTTGGACACCCTGAAATCATGAAAGGCGCGCCAATCACCCCCTTTTCTAGAGCCTGTCCCGGACTCCGATCCGGGAGGGGCAGGGGGGATTTTCAGTGGGTGGCCTTTACAGTTCTACATTCAGCGCGTCTTCGATTACCACCTCGAGTTCGGCCAGGACGATTTCCTTGACGCCCAGCGCATTGACTTCGGGCAAGGTCGCCATGACCAGTGCAGGGTCGGGCCTGAGACTTATGCCTGCTTTTGCGCAGACGTGATCGGCTATGCGTACGCAGAGCATCAGTGAGTCTAGGCTGTCGAACTCTTCGTCGTGATGATGTTTCGCAATGTCGCAATAAACTTGAGGAATGCTCCATTCGTTCATCAGGGTATATCCCTGCTCAACGTGCATGGAATCAAGCATCTCGATAATGAACTGCTCTGATAAAGCGATATCCTCATTTTGTGACCTGATCGTTTCGAAAACCTTGAGAAGAAGCAGCTTTCCGATATCATGGAAAAGACCAGCCAGGAAGCCTTCATCCGCCAGTTCCGAGTATCCGGTTTTGCGCAGCAGCCATTGTGAACCCTTTGCGGTTGCGAGCGCGTGTTTCCAGAGAACCTTGAGGTGCCCGGCTATAACCGGGTCATGCGAGCGGTAGCAATCTTTCTGACTGCTGGCAACCAAGCAGTTGTACACCTGGTTGACTCCAAGCCGCATGATTGCCTCTCTTATTGTGCGCACCTTGTTCAAACCTGCAAAAAACGCTGAATTGGCAAGTTTCAACATCTGGGCCGCCATGGCCTGGTCTTTGATTATAATTGCCGCAACATCGGTGATCGAACTGTTTTCATCCGACATTTTAACGTGCAGTTCCTGAGCAACGTCGGGAAATATCGGAAGGTTCAGCGCCTCTGAGGCGGCATATTCTTCTACCATGTCAAGTAACGAGTCATTGTTTTTCTGCATAATCATTGCTCTGCACCTAAAAGGCGTTTTAATTCGTGGACCGGCCTTGGTTTGCTCACGCGCGGAAGAGACCTGAAAATTTCCTGAATGGTGGTCACTCCGTTTGCGGCTTTCATAATTCCATCTTCGAACAGGGTTACGAGACCCGATGTCTCCATACTGATCTTTCTTATGTCGTAAGTTGTCATTTTGTTCAGAACGGCATCCTTGACGGGTTCATTCAAAATCAGCAGTTCAAATATGCCCACCCTTCCCTTGTAGCCGGTGAAACGGCAATCGGGGCATCCGCGTCCTGCTTTGAAATTGACTCCTTTTATATCGTTTGCGGTGTAGCCGAGTCGCCGGACCTCCACAGGTTGGGGGGCATAAGGCTCCGAGCAATGGGGGCACACTTTCCTGAGAAGCCTCTGAGCGACTACACAGACCACTGTGGAAGCGATGAGAAAAGCTTCTATGTCCATGTTCAACAGCCGGATGAGTGCTCCGATGCTGTCTTCGGTGTGGAACGTGCTGAGCACCTTGTGTCCGGTTAGAGATGCCTGAATGCACGTCTCGGCCGAAAAGCTGTCTCGTATCTCTCCTATCACGATAATGTCGGGGTCCTGTCTGACCACGTGCTTAAGGCTTTCTTCAAAGGTCAGGTTTATTTTAGGGTCTATCGAACATTGAGCTATCCCGTCAATGAGGTACTCAACCGGATCTTCAACCGTTATGATACTGGTGTTCACATTTTCGAGATAGTTAATGGAGCTGTAAAGGGTTGTCGTCTTTCCCGACCCGGTTGGCCCTGTTACCAGGATAACGCCGCATGGCATATCGAGTGCGTCGAATTTGAACCTTTCGAGCATCCTCGGATACATTCCGGTTTCATTGAGGCTCAGGAGCAACCCTTTTCTTCCAAGCAGCCTCATGACGGTTTTTTCGCCCCACACGGTCACGTAAAAAGAGATCCTCAGGTCAATGGCGGCCCCGGTGCGAGAGTCCTCGAATTCCATTCTGCCGCCCTGGTGCCGCCTCCTTTCTGTTATGTCGGCCTTGGCCATGATCTTGAGCCGGCTTGTCAGGGGAGGCCCCATTTCCAGGGGCAGGTCCCTGTTGTGGACCAGGACGCCATCAAGGCGAAACCGGACGCGCACCCGGTCTCTCATGGGTTCAATATGGATATCGCTGACATTGCTGCTGACAGCGTCCTCAATGATGGCATTGACCATTCCGACTACCGATTTGTCGTCGGGCTGGTTGGTCCTGGAGATTGAAACTTCGTGCTCCAGGGTCCTGACTACGTCATAGAATGCCGCTTTCGAGCAGATGACCGGCCTGATTTGGCCAAAAACTTTTTCAGCGGCTTCGATGTTTTCACGGTTCATGGGATCTGTAAATGCTACAGTTATCTTTCCGTCCGTACGGTTGACCGGCAGAAACTGATGAAGTCTATACCAGTTGGCTGGGACCTTTTTAAGCAGGTGAGCATCCAGCAGAGAAATTTCAAGCTCATGGTAGGGCATTCCCAGTTGGTAGGAAAGCACCTCCAGCAGGCTCCGTTCTTCAATGAAGCCGCTTGAGATCAGCACTTCACCGATTGATTTCCTTATGGCGGATTCTTTTTGCAGCCGGATCGCCGTTTCGAGTTCATGGTTCGTAATAAGACCGAGTTCAACAAGGAGTGCCCCGATCTTGAGATTCACCTTGCTGACAGACAGGGTTTCCTGGATCTGTTCGGCGGTGATGTATTTAAGCTCCTGCAAGACCTGCGTAAGGGTTTTGTCACCTGCCAGCTTCGTATGCACCCTTTTTGCGTAAGCCAATTTTGCTTCGTCGAGATATCCTTTTTTGATCAGCATCTCGTATATCACCCCGGACTGCTCTTTCCTGTCTGAGGCTGGTTTGGAACAGGCTGACCCAATGGTGGACTGCTCTTCTGTTCCCATGAATTTTAGAATTTTTTGGTTTTCCACACCGAGTCCCCTTTTGACATGTAATAAAGATACTGTCCGATTTAATGGGAAAATCGGTACTTTCGCCAAAAGACTTTAGATCAAAGCTCAAGTATGTTATGGAAATTAGGAGGCCTTATTAAAATGGCGCAACCCGGCAAACTTATTAAGATCGACCGCAAGGCGGTTGTCAAAGCACTTATTGTGCTGGCTCTGGCAGGGATTTCGATATGCCTGGCGGAGTTTTCTCCGATAAAAATATCTCTCAGACCCGATCAGCTTCAGAGGATTATCAGTGAAGCCGGTCTACTGGGTCCGACTCTTCTTGTGATTTTCTGTGCGCTTGGCACGTCTGTTTTCATCCCGGGGACGATTTTTGTCGGGACCGGGGTGGCCATATTCGGGCCTTACCTGGGTTTTGCCTGCGTATGGTCGGGCACCGTTGCAGGAGCAGTGATCTCCTGGCTTGCGGCCCGAAGGATGGGCAGAGAATTTGTCTGTTCTCTTATCGGGGACAGGCTGGGAAAATATGACGATCTTATCGAACGAAATGGCTTTAAAGCCGTATTACTCCTCCGGGTGCTGTTTGTGCCCCTTGCGGCTATCAACTACGGTGCGGGACTGACGAAGATCCGGTTTTGGGACTATTTGTTAGCCACCGCCCTGGGCGAGGCGTTGACTATTTTAGTGGTCACCTTTTTAATCGGTGAGATAAGGGAATTTTGGATTTCCGGAGACCATCTGTTTTCAACCAGGATGGTTCTTTGCCTTGGAATACTGATAGCCGTTGCGCTCACCGCAAAAATTGTGCAAAGGAGATTCGTGAGCAGGCCCGGCCGGTCTTTGTGTAACAGTCTGCCGCTCGCTGAGAGGCCTGACCGGGAGATTGCGTGAAAAAGCATTCTGTTTCACGAGACTGGTTGGCGCTTTTAAGTCTGGCTATCCTGGCCGCAGCAGTCGTTGCGGTAGTGATTATCCGGCTTGAGGCGGCGCCTGTGCCCCTGGAGCGTGATGAAGGCGAATACGCTCTCATGGGGCAGCTTATCCTTGACGGTGTGCCGCCTTACAGCGAGGCTTCAAATATGAAGCTTCCCGGTATATATTATGCCTATTCCGCAATTCTGACCGTATTTGGGCAAACGGTTAGCGGCATCCACCTCGGCCTTATGGTGGTAAATCTGATCTCGACCGTCTTCCTGTACCTGCTTGCACGGACCCTGCTTGGTCCGGCGGGGGCCGCCATGGCCGGGTCGGCCTTCATTATCATGTCCGCGGACGTCTCCGTACTGGGCCTCTTTGCGCATGCAACTCAGTTTGTTGTTATGTTCGCCCTTGCCGGGATATGGCTGCTCCAGGAAAGCCTGAAATTCCCCCTTCCCCCCTTTAAACACTTGTGGGGTGCGGGTCTTTGCCTTGGGCTGGCGTTCATTATGAAGCAGACCGGGGCCTTTTTCGCCATTTTTGGTTTCCTTTGGGTTGTGTGCGTAACACTTCGCAACCGCCCAGTCGCTTGGAAACGTCTTCTCATCGTTTCGGGGTCTCTGGCCTGTGGGATTGTTATTCCGTATGTTTTGGTTTTGGCCCTGATGGCCCGCCAGGGTGTGTTCGACAGGTTTTGGTTCTGGACGGTTGATTACGCCCGGTCATACGCATCGGAGATGGACCTCAAAACGGGGCTCCAGCTCTTCCAGCTCGGATTTATCCCTATCATCAGGAACAATCCCCTGGTGTGGTTGATGGCCCTTGCAGGTCTTACAGGCATTTGGTTTACCCAATCCGGGCGAAAGCTCGCTCCTTTTCCCGTTCTGTTTTTCCTGTTTTCGTTTCTCTCTGTATGTCCCGGTCTTTTCTTTCGCCAGCACTACTTCGTGCAACTCCTGCCGGCAGCGGCCCTTAGCGCCGGTGTTGCGGTTTGGGCGCTGGAGAAGGCCGCCGCCAAATATATGGTCAGGTCCAAAGCCCTCCAGTTCTTTACACTACTCGCTGTAGTGGCGGTTTCCCTGACCGGAGTTTTCTCTACGGGGCGGGTCCTTGCGGCTTTAACCCCGGACCAGTTCAGCCGTTCGGTTTACGGCGCCAACCCGTTTCCGGAATCTGTAAAGATATCGGAATACGTCAGGAAGAACACCAAACCCGAAGATCGTATCGCCGTCGTTGGGTCGGAACCTCAGATATGCTTCTACGCCCACCGAAGGTCCGCTACCGAGCACATCTACATGTACGGTCTGATGGAACCACAGCCGTTCGCGTTGCGCATGCAGGAAGAGATGATCGCACAGGTGGAAAAAAACAAACCGCCATTTCTCGTTCTCGCAACGGCCTCGACTTCCTGGCTGCAGAGGCCTGATTCTGAAAAGAGGCTGCTTTTCTGGGCCATGGACTACATTAACGATTATTATCGGCCGGTTGTAGTAGCCGATATCTATTCAGACCGCACCCTTTGGCTGATCGATAAAGAAGCCGAATCATTCACCCCGGCGCGAGGGGGGGCCAGTCAGCTGATAGTATTCAAACGGAAGATTTCCCAGTGATATGATTGGACCTGTTCCATGATAAGAAACAAGCGAATTCCGCTGATTTGCATCCTTTTGCCGGCGATGGCGCTGATAGCGTTTTGGAGGGTCACTCAGTGTGATTTCATCAGTTATGACGATCCAACATATATCACTGAAAATATACATATTCGACGCGGCATTACGATTGAGGCAATTCGGTGGGCATTTACGGCCGTTTATGCCTCAAACTGGCATCCTTTGACGTGGATGTCTCATATGCTCGATATCCAACTTTTCGGGTTGAAACCTCAAGGGCATCATTTCACCAATCTACTGTTCCACATTGCAAATACACTCTTACTCTTTTTTGTTTTTAACCGGATGACCAAAGCGCCCTGGCAGAGTGCTTTCGTGGCGGCCTTGTTTGCGGTCCACCCTCTGCACGTGGAATCCGTCGCCTGGGTGGCGGAGCGAAAAGACGTTCTTTCCACGTTCTTTTGGATGCTCACAATGGTCGGGTATGTCCATTATGTAGAGGACCCTCGGCTTAAAAATTACCTGGCCCTCCTTTTGCTTTTTGTTCTTGGCCTTATGGCAAAACCAATGCTGGTTACCCTTCCTTTTGTTCTACTGCTTTTGGACTACTGGCCTCTTCGGCGCTTCGAACTCAAATTCAATCCGATACTGCTCCTGGAGAAAATTCCGCTTTTTGCCTTTGCCGCGCTCTCATGCATCGTGACTTACATAGCTCAGAACAGGGGAGGGGCGGTTGTATCTCTTGAGCAATTTCCACTCGATGTTCGTATCGAGAACGCCATCGTTTCCTATATCGCCTACATAGGAAAGACCATCTGGCCAAATAATCTTGCTCTGTTTTACCCCCATCCCGAATCGCTTCCCCTTTGGCAGGTCGTTGGCGCCGCTGTGTCCTTTGCCGCTGTCACCTTTGTGGCGATTTGGAAGGCAAAGAAAGTGCCGTACCTGGCCTTCGGATGGTTTTGGTTTGCAGGCACTCTTCTCCCTGTCATAGGGATTGTCCAGGTCGGCGCCCAGGCCATGGCGGATCGCTATACCTATATTACCTTGATTGGGCTGTTCATTGCGGCTTCGTGGGGTATAGCCGACCTCGCGCAAAAATGGCGTTTCCGTCAACCCGTGCTCATAGCTTCATCCGCGTTGATTCTTGCATGCCTTGTCATCGCTGCATACAGACAGGTTGGATATTGGAACAACAGCATTGGGTTGTATGAGCATGCTCTCAATGTTACCGGGAATAATTACGTTATCCTGAATAACCGGGGTGTCGCCTATGCCCAACTTGGAAATATCGAGGAGTCGATTTCAGATTATGACAGCGCTTTAGAAATCAATCCTCGTTTTACAGAGGCCTATTATAATCGTGGTATCGCCTATGGCAAACTTGGCAACCACAGGCAGGCAATCGAAGATTTTGACAGGTTCATCGAGATAAATCCCGGAGACCCGGAAGCATATTTTAACCGGTGCGTGGCCCGTGATAAACTTGGCAACCACCGGCAGGCGATTCAGGATTGTGACAGGGCAATAGAAATCGCCCCCGAACTTTTCGAGGCGTATTTTAACCGGGGTGTTGCTTATGGCGAACTTGGCGACCATCGTCAGGCAATTGAAAATTTCGACAAGGTGATCGAGATCAATCCTGAGGATGGCAGGGCCTATTTCAACCGCGCCGTCGCTTATGGCGAACTTGGCAACCGGGCGAAGGCTTTTGAGGACCTGAAAACCGCTGCAAAATTTAACAGCGGGCAGGCCAGGGACCTCTTGAGAAGCCGGGGAATGACCTGGTGATATTAATCAATAAAGAAATGGACCGGCTAATCTTATGTCGAGCAAAAAACAAATCGCGCTGATTTACCTCTCCCTGAGTGTCGCTGCCGTTTTAGTATTTTGGCAGCTCGGCCGGTGCGATTTTATTCATTACGACGATCCCATATATCTGACAGAAAATACTCAGATTCAAAACGGCGTCACTATCGAGGCAGTTCGATGGGCATTTACGACCGGCTATGCCGCGAACTGGCACCCACTGACGTGGCTGTCTCACATGCTCGATGTTGAACTATTTGGATTGGACCCTCGATATCACCATCTGACTAATCTCCTCCTCCACATCGCAAATACGCTGTTGCTCTTTTTCGTTTTACATCGCATGACAAAAGCACCATGGAAGTGCGCTTTCGTGGCGGCTTTGTTTGCCATTCACCCCCTTCACGTGGAATCCGTGGCC
>OMOE01000034.1 GCA_900290365.1 Syntrophobacter sp. SbD1
GAAATGCATTGCGCCCTCGTGTTCCTTGCAGTACTGCACAAGATGCCGCCAGCCCCGGTCCTCGAAAAGCCTGCCGGATTCGATGGCTTCATTGACCAGCCGGGCTCCCTGGGGGTATAAGCGGCCGGCGCCCAGGGCGTTGTGNNCCCATGTCATGGTCTGAAGGCAGACCTACTGCCGCTCCATGCGCACGAAGCAGCCTGTATCGGCAGTTGGCGAGCAGCCAGTCCAGATTGGGAGTGCAGGCGCTCGCCACCGCATTCCCCAAGGCCTCCTCGCAGAAGCCGACGCCGTCCATTATCGCCAAAGTGACCGGGCGGGGACTGCGGTTTGTAAGCAAATTTACCATGCTGTTCATACTCCAAGTTGTTTGAAACCTTCCACCCTCAAATTAGCATGGCCGGATATCAAATCGAAATGTGCACCCACATGCACGACAGTTGATTGCGGCAATATCCACAAGGGAACCATTAGCCGGCATTTCTCAGCATTTACAGTACCTTGGATTCATGGTTGCCCTGCTCTCACGCCTCTTGGTTTCTCACCCAGCGTGACGCTCACCGATCCCGACGAACCATCCCAGTGAACGACCCCCAGCCCGATTTTATCGCCCGGATGAAGCTTGCGAATTTCACGGATAGCGCTGTCTGCGTCCTGAACCTGTTCATCGTTGACACTCACGATTACGTCTCCGCCGACTATCACAATGTTGTTTCCGATTTGCGCTTTCCGATTCCCTCCCTTGATCCCTGCTTTATCGGCAGGCCCGCCGGGGGTGGCCTCGATTACCATCGCGCCAGCCTTGACCGGAAGCCTCAACGCTTCGGCGATATACGGAAAAAGGTTCATCAGGGTTGCGCCCAAAAAGGGATAGCTGTAATACCCCTTCTCGATCAATTCATTCACTATCTTTTTGGCCGTATTGACAGGAATGGCGAAGCCTATCCCTATGCTGGCGCCCGTTGGGCTGAAAATGGCCGTAGCGATGCCGATTATTTTGCCGGAGGAATCGATCAATGGTCCCCCGGAGTTTCCAGGGTTGATGGATGCGTCTGTCTGGATGATATCCTCGACCAGGGTGCCGTTTTCCGCTCTCATCGTGCGCCCCACTGAACTGACTATCCCCGTAGTAAGGGTCTGGCCCAGCCCGAAGGGGTTCCCTATGGCCATGGCTTGCTGGCCGACTTTGAGATGCGCCGAATCGCCCATTTGAATTACGGTCAGACTATGTTCGGGAGAATCTATCTTTACAACCGCCAGATCGGTGTCCGGGTCTGAGCCTATTAATCTGGCCTTATACTTTTCGCCGTCAGACAGGGTGACTTCTAGCTTTCCATCGCCTATTACGTGATTATTTGTAAGGATATAGCCGCGCGGATCTATAATTGAGCCCGATCCGGTCCCTTTTCGGGGAACTACGTTCAAAAAGAAGTCGTGCTCGATAACCGTGCTCGTTATATTAACTACTCCCGGTGAAACACGCTGATACAGGTCGATATTGTTTTTTTCTTCCTCGGTCAGGGCGACTGCCGTGGGAATGCGAGCCAGGAAAAACACTAAAAAACCAAAAATCAGCAGTCTCGTGCAATGCATACTTTGTCCCCGCCACCGTTGCCCGTGATTAAAAACAGATCACTGCCCATCATACTTCGGCCACTGATTTCTGTAAATCCGTCTGAGAAGCCAGGCCGCCAAAAGTATCGCCAATACCCACGCGGTGAGCCTGTGCCAGGGATACACAAGTGTCGGAGCCACAGCCTTGATGCGAGACACCGGCAGAGCAAATCCGATACGAATGCTCGACCCGGTGGGACTTAGAATGGCAGTGCAGAGCCCAACCAGTTCTCCATCCAGGTTTATGAGCGCGCCTCCGGAATTGCCCGGATTTATGGGCGCATCGGTCTGAATCAGGTTTCTGAAAATTCTGCCCTCATCTTTGATTGTCCGCCCTGTCATACTGACAACGCCCGAGGTAAGCGTCTGCCCCAGGCCGAAAGGATTGCCCACGGCGAGGACTTTTTGTCCGACCCTGAGCGCGTCCGAATCTCCGAGCGAAATTGCTGTAAGAGGCTTGTCGCCGGGGTCGACTTTTATCATTGCAAGGTCATCATCAGGGTCGGAAGTAATGATTTTGGCTTCGAGCCGTCTGCCGTCAGAGAACACGACCCGGATCTCCTGCGCCCCGGAGACGACATGGCTGTTGGTTATGATAAGCCCGTCTTGCCTGAATACGACCCCCGAGCCCGAACCCGTCATCGACGGTACAGCGCAGAAAAAAACCTCCGCCTCGCATATTTCAGTCGTAATATTTACTACAGATGGCGCAACTTTTTCGTAGGCCGCAATCGTGGTGATTTCCTCCGAGGTAAGGGCCAATGCGTTCGTATGCGCCAATGCGATACAGGCAAGCAAAATTGGGATAGCCAATCCGCTAAATTTTGGGCAAAACGGCAATTTCCAATACATCAAAGCTCCGCTTTTTTGCGCCTGAAAATGCTCAATCCGGACTATTCAGCGTCAACCGGCGATTTTCTGCCGGAATATACATTTAATACTAAGGCTTATAAACAGGATTGTGACAACTCGCCGTACCCGTTTGATGAATTCACGGCCGCCGAACGGTTGCAAAATGATTACTTCTTTTATATGGTTTAAAAACACAAATATGTTGCCAACAATATTGTTGAAAGGTACGCGATGGCGGAAGTTTTTGAAATCTTCGTAAAGAGCCGCTTTGCGGCTGCTCACAGCCTTGGGGGATACCCCGGCAACTGCGCCAGGGTCCACGGGCACAACTGGGAAGTCGAGGTGTTCGTGAGGTGCTCCGAGCTGGACGAACTGGGAATGGGCGTCGATTTTTGCGCCATAGAGCCGGTTGTAAAAGAAATCCTGACCGGGCTGGATCACGGCAATTTAAACGATCTGCCCGCGTTCGCGAATCAAAATCCGACTGCTGAAAACATCGCCAGGTTTCTGTACAAAGAACTGGCCCGCAAACTCGACACACATGCAATTCACATTTCCAGAGTCAAAGTGAGTGAGACCCCTGAAGCCGGAGCTTTTTACTGGGAAGAATAGCAGAGTGGCCAGTCGTCTGTGGTTATGCCCCAACGGGGTAACATAAATTTAGCCCTGGGTGAGCGGAAGCGCCACCCTGGGTTTTGGCGCCCCCAACACATTGCCCTGAAAGGGCTACATAGAAATCGTCCCGTATTCTGAGCTGCGTTTTGCAACGCGGATTTTATGTAACCCCTACGGTGTATAGGAAAAAATAAATATGGAACCCTACACCCAGGGTGGCGCTTTGCTGACCCTGGGCTGAATTATTCAGCCCTTTCAGGGCTTAACGCGCAAACTCTGAAACTTTTTAGGTACTGAAGTTTTCATGCATGTCTGATTTCTTATTTGAGCGCTTATGGGGCGGTGGGACCGCCGGCCAAGTTCGCCACTCAAACTTACGGCGGCTGCAAGAAGATAAACCCCGCCCCTGCGGCATCGTCACGCGGTTCTTTTGTAGTGGAGGGCAAGATTGGCGGGTTACGAGTTACGGGTTGGAAAACAACTCGAAACTCGCAACACCGATTTACAGGGTTTTATGCCCTACCGAAGCACCCGATTTGAAAGCAACTTCGTTTTGAGGGAATAAATGGCCATCGAGGTAACCGAAATTTTCCACAGCATCCAGGGAGAGTCCTCCTGGGCCGGAGAGCCCTGCGTCTTTGTCAGGCTCACGGGATGCAATTTAAGGTGCTCTTATTGTGATACGAGCTATGCCTACGAGCATGGCCGGTTAATGGAAATTCATGAAATTCTGGAGCGGGTTTCGGGATTTCGATGTAACCTTGTGGAAGTGACCGGAGGCGAGCCGCTCATGCAGGCTGAGACCCCGTTGCTTATCTCAAGGCTGCTCGATGCAGGCCGCAGGGTGCTGCTTGAAACGAATGGCAGCATCGATATAGACGCAGTGGACGCCAGATGCGTCAGGATCGTGGATATAAAATGCCCTTCCAGCGGTATGTCCAGTCACAATTATTTGCGCAATCTGAAGAAACTGAGGAGCCATGACGAACTGAAATTCGTCATCGCAGACCGCAAAGATTACGAATTCGCGCGAGACCTTCTTGCAACCTTCCCTGCCGGCCTGTGCAAGATCAATTTTTCTCCGGTATTTGGCTCTATTGCCCCCCGCTCCCTGGCGGAGTGGATTCTCGAAGATCACCTTCCAGTCCGGCTCAACATTCAGCTTCACAAGATAATCTGGGGACCGGATACCAAGTCCGTCTAATACCGGAATTTAGGAATTAGAAACAAACTCCCAATTCACGAGTCTTTCCAATCCCTAAATCCCTAACAGGTGCTGAAAAAGAATTGAAATTCCCACTTCACAGTAAAAACCTCGTAGGACCGTCAAACGTAGTGAGGGTCCCCCTTTACAAAAGGGGGAAGCAAAACTGGTTCCGTACGATTTGTCCTAGCATTTTCTGCATTACGACACAGTCTCGAAGGCCGGGGTCCAGTGTTTTGTTCGTAAAATCAAGTAGTTCAAAAAAGTCCTGGATTCCGGCCTCAAGATCGACCATGCGTCCTCACAAAAGATCGAACGCCGAACTATAAGCGTCTGACGTGGGGGCGAAGGTTTAACGCGGAACCCGAACATGGTGAGGGTTCAAGATCGGACGCCGAACTATAAGCTTCTAACGTGGATTCGAACGTTTAACGCGGAACCCGAACAGAGTGAGGGCTCGCCCCGCGAAGGAGCCATTGGGTTGCGGCCGGGTTGTCAATCGCCGGAATGACGAAATCACCCGTCTTTTTAGGCTTCTTTCCCCACCAGCGGGCACTTTTTCATCACCCTGCTAAATCCTAAATCCCTCAATTCCCTAAATCCCTACAATATATACCTGCTCAAATCCTCGTCTTTTATTATTTCGCTCAGAACATTGCGCACGTATGCCCGGTCAATGTTGACTGTTTGTCCCTTGAGGTCCGGCGCATCGAAGGAAACATCGGACAGCAGCTTTTCCATGACCGTGTGCAGCCTCCGGGCGCCGATGTTCTCGGTCCCCGAGTTCACCTGGTATGCGATTTCCGCCAATTCCTCAATCGCATCCTGTGTGAAGACGAGTTTGACTTCCTCGGTGTCGAGCAGCGCCATGTACTGGGCTATCAGGGCGTTTTCAGGTTCCGTGAGGATACGCACGAAATCATCCTTCGAAAGAGATGTCAGCTCAACCCGGATAGGGAAGCGTCCCTGAAGTTCCGGAATGAGGTCGGAGGGCTTTGAGATGTGAAAGGCGCCCGAAGCGATAAACAGTATGTGATCGGTTTTCACCATCCCGTATTTTGTCGTAACCGTTGAGCCTTCGACTATGGGAAGCAGGTCGCGCTGGACACCCTCGCGCGATACATCCGGACCTCTGCCGCCACTTTCTCTGCCCGCAATTTTGTCGATTTCATCTAAAAAGATGATTCCGGTGTGTTCCACTCGCTCGATTGCAGACTTTATCACCCGGTCCATGTCGATCAGGCGCTGGGATTCGTCCGCTATCAGGATCTCGCGCGCCTCGGGGATCTTGACCTTCCGGCGTTTGGTGCGCCTGGGCATCATCGAGCCGAGCATTTCTCTGAGGTTGAAATCCATTTCCTCCATACCCGCCCCGGCAAAGATTTCGATCATCGGTATATTGCGGTCGGGCACATCCAGGTCGACATAGCGGTCGTCGAGGGAGCCTTCTCTGAGAAGTTTCCGGAGCTTTTCCCTGGTCGAATCGGCCTGATCGGCCTCCTGCTTTGCTGCGACCAAAAGGTTGGGTTCGTCGGGGAAAGGATGCTCCCGAACCTCCGGGGCAGTTTGCTTGGGAGGCAGCAAAATATCGAGCAGTTTTTCCTCCGCGATCTCTTCCGCCTTTACTTTAACCTCTTCCATCTCTTCGTTGCGGACCATGCTCACCCCAAGTTCGGTGAGGTCGCGGATCATTGATTCCACGTCGCGGCCCACATACCCGACTTCGGTAAACTTGCTGGCTTCGATCTTGAGGAAAGGCGATTGGGCTAAACGGGCAAGGCGGCGTGCTATCTCGGTTTTTCCCACGCCGGTTGGTCCTATCATTATGATATTTTTAGGCGCTATCTCATCGCGCAGATGCTCGGGGACCTGCTGTCTCCTCCATCTGTTGCGCAAAGCTATGGCTACCATGCGCTTGGCGTCTTTTTGACCGATTATATACTTGTCCAACTCGCGTACGATTTCGACCGGTGTAAACGTCTGTTGCATCTATCACAACTCCTCGAAATAGAATTCCCTGTTCGTATAGATACAGATCGACGCGGCTATGCTCATGGCCTCCTCGGCGATCTGGCGCGCGGTAAGCTCCGTATGGCGATCCAGCGCGCGAGCGGCTGCAAGCGCATACGGCGCTCCGGAACCAACCGCGGCAAACCCGTCATCGGGTTCGATAACATCCCCGGTCCCGCTCAGGATGAATGAATCCTTGGCGTCGGCGGCAATAAGCAGCGCTTCGAGTCTGCGCAGCGCCCGGTCCGTTCGCCAATCCTTTGCCAGTTCGACAGCGGCACGTTTAAGATTGCCGTTGAACTGCTCCAGCTTGGCTTCCAGCCTCTCGAACAAAGTGAATGCATCGGCGGTCGATCCCGCAAAACCGGTAAGTATCCTGTCATGGTAAAGTCTGCGGATCTTTTTGGCCTGATGCTTGACGATGGTCTCACCCATCGTGACCTGCCCGTCGCCGGCCATTACCACCTGGTCGGACTTCCTGATGACGATTACGGTTGTGCTGCGCATCAATGAATTAGACATAGGAATCATCTTTTCTCCACAAAATTTCTATAGCACTATACGGCAATCCGGGTCAAGTTCTCATAATAATTGGACATTACTAAATTGGAAACTGTAAGTGTCACATCCGGAGTTTCTGGATGGACACTAAATATAATCACGGTCTCAGGACCCCTATTTTTTCCTGCTCCTCGGATGGGAGGAATCGTAGACCTTCATTAACTGGTCTATGTTTACATGAGTATACCTCTGAGTAGTCGACAGACTCTCATGGCCCAGCATTTCCTGGATGGCCCTGAGGTCGGCGCCCGCGTTTAGAAGATGTGTTGCAAAGGTGTGCCTTAATCCATGAGGACTCAAGCGTTGCCAGAGCCCACATGCAGTCAGTTCCGACTTGAGTATCCTGCCGACCGAGCGCGCAGTAAGTCTTCCCCCCCTCGAATTTAGGAAAAGGGCCTGCGACCCCGCCCTCCCCTTGGGAAACTGAAATTCCAAGGCTCCAAGATAATACCGCAGCGCGTCAAGCGCTTTCATTCCGATAGGGATTATACGCTCTTTGCGGCCTTTGCCGCTCACCCGAACAACGGCTTCATCAAAAGCCACTCCACCAAGATCGAGCTTGACCAGTTCGCTCACGCGCACACCTGTCGAGTAGAGCGATTCGAACAGCGCCCAGTTTCGGGCTCTCCTCCATGAACTGCCTTCCCGGTGAGCCGCACTGGAAAGAGTGTCAAGAAAGTGAAAGGCCGGGTCGACCTGGAGGAAGGAAACCATTTTTTGCCTTATCTTGGGGTGGGCGACCAAATCGGCGGGATTCTCAGCGTATATGCCGNNACCGATGCCATGTATCCCCGCACAGTCTCCTGGCCGATCATCTTCAATTCTATGTCGCAGGGTCCCACAAGGCCGGACACATACTCGGCAAACTGGCGCAAATCGCTTGCATAAGCCCTGAGCGTCTCTTCGCTAAGATTTCGCTCGTGGCGCAGGTAATTGAGGAAAAGCGCCTGGGCACTGTTCCAGGTATGACTATCCACTCCGGGCGCTCCTCAAGTCCACTGAGTCTCCGATTTTATGTAACCCTTACAGGGTAAGTCGTTGTAAATGGTTGCCCCTCACCCCGGGGTGGATACCCCGGGCTATCTTATGCGGCCCCTTCAGGGCAACCGGCCGATTTCACTTATTTCGCTTAAGTTCTTACTAAGATAATCGTAAATAATCGATACCATGATTCGAGCACCTTTGGTACCGGGATTATCATTCCTGATTCCTGATTCGTAATACAGGGCGAATCATGTACCCGTTCACCGATCGACAACCCGGCCGCAATCCAGCGATTCGTTCGTGGGGCGACCCCTCACTCTGTTCGGGTTCCGCGATAAACGTTCGAGCCCATGTTAGACGCTTATAGTTCGGCGTCCGATCTTTTGTGATGACGCACGGTTGATCTTGAGAGAGCACGGAGGAAAGGCTGAGAAAGACGGTTAAGGTTTCGGCCATGCGCGCATCACGCGCAAGTCCGAGCGCTCGCGAAGCGCATATGTTAACTGTGGCCCTGCTGTCTCAGTGTTCTCTCAAGATCGACCGTGGCCCCACGCAGAGGCCATTGAGTTGCGGCCGGGTTGTCAATCGCCTCTGTGGTGAACGCTTACGAATCATTGCGTTCGATGTATTGACTTTGCAGTATAATTGCAATAATGAGAATTACTTTATACCCTGTTCAAACGGCTCTCCCGTTTCCATCCCGGAAGGGATCTCGTTGCTCGTGTTCAAGTGATGCCCGGCAGTGATTTCGCGCTTATCCCGGGAAAAGATCTCTCTTCCCGGGGTTCATTTTAAGGAGAAAGGATAAAAGATGAAAGAGGACATCGCAAAGGTTCGTACTTTCGCAATCATTTCACACGGTGGCGCGGGCAAGACCTCCCTGGCTGAAGCCATGATTTTCGATGCGGGCGCCACTACCCGGCTGGGCAAAGTTGATGAAAACAGCTCAGTCCTGGATTTCGAGCCTGAAGAGGTCAAGCGCAAGACTACAATCAGCAGTTCAATTTATTCTTTCACCTGGAAAAAACAGCCGTTTACACTCATCGATACCCCGGGCGACTTCAACTTCATTTCTGAAACAAAGACTTCGATGCAGGGCGGCGACTCGGTCGTGGTCCTTGCAGACGCAGTTGACGGCGTCCGTGTTCAAACCGAAAAAGTGTGGGAGTTTGCAACCGAATTCGGCCAGCCGAAACTTATTTTCATCAGCAAGATGGATCGCGAGCGTGCCGATTTCGCCAAAACTGTTCAGGACATTCAAAATAATTTCGGCAAAGCGTGCGTGCCGCTTCAGATCCCGATTGGCGCGGCTGAAAGCTTCAAAGGTGTTATCGATATCCTGAGCGGCAAGGCGTATGTATACGGTCAGGGCGATAGCGGGAAATTCGATGTAAAAGATATGCCCGCAGACATGGTGGAATCGGCCGGCCGGTACAGGGAAGCCGTTGTCGAGCAGGTAGCCGAATCAAACGATGAACTCCTGGAAAAGTACCTCGAATCCGGTGAGCTTTCCCCTGAAGAGATAAGGGGCGCCCTCCGGGATGCAGTTATAAGCGGCAAACTAATTCCGGTTGCCTGCGGGTCGGGCGTAGGCAATATGGGTATTCAGCCCTTGCTTGACCTTATCGCGGAATGCCTGCCCTCTCCACTGGATCGCGGCCCGGTTCAAGGTCTCTCCATAAAAGGGGATGCCGAGTTGACAAGAGAGCCCGACGAGGGCGCCCCGTTCAGTTCCCTTGTCATCAAAACGGTAAGCGACCCCTATGCCGGCAGGCTTTCCATTTTGCGTATCTTTTCCGGGACGCTTGCACCCGATTCAACCGTTTTCAATGCCGGCAAAGGGGCAAAGGAGCGCTTTGGCCAGCTCCTCAGGTTAAAGGGGAAGAACCAGGAATCGATACAATCGGCCGGTCCCGGAGATATCGTCGCCGTCGCCAAACTCAAAGAGACCGTCACGCAGGATACGCTCTGCACGGAGCGCGACCCGATCGTTTTCCCGTCCGTCGAGCTTCCTCCCGCCATCTACTCGCTGGCAGTCGAACCCAAGACCAAAGGTGACGAGGAAAAGATTTTCTCCTCACTCTCCCGTCTCATGGAAGAAGATCTGACGCTAAAGCTCGACAGAAACGACGAAACCCGAGAGATGATTCTCTCAGGAATGGGCGAAATCCATATAGAAGCCATTGTCGATAAGCTCAAGCGCAAGTTCGGGGTTGAAGTGAATCTAAAGCTGCCAAGAGTCTCATACAAAGAGACCATCAAAGCCAAGGCCCGCGTCCAGCACAAGTACAAGAAACAATCCGGCGGGCGTGGTCAATATGGCGATTGTACGATCGAAATGGAACCTCTGCCCAGGGGCGAAGGGTTCCACTTCTATGATAAGATCGTCGGCGGGGTGATTCCGAGGCAGTATATTCCAGCGGTGGAAAAGGGGATCGCCGAAGCCCTTCATGAAGGGACGCTGGCCGGATATCCGGTCGTGGACTTCAAAGTCGACTTGGTCGACGGCTCGTATCATACGGTGGATTCATCGGAAATGGCCTTCAAGATCGCCGGGTCGATGGCTTTCAAAAAAGCCATGTCCGATGCCAAACCCACCCTGCTCGAACCGATTATGGAAATGGAAATAACCGTTCCCGACGATGCAATGGGCGATGTTATAGGCGACCTCAACTCGAGGCGAGGAAGGGTCCTCGGGATGGAAACCAAGGGATACAAGCAGATCGTTAAGGCCCAGGTGCCTCGTTCAGAAGTGCTCAAATACGCGCCGGATCTGCGCTCGATGACGGCGGGCCGAGGTATGTTCACCATGAAATTCTCTCATTATGAAGAGGTCCCCGGACCGCTTCAGGACAAGATAATCGAACTGGCCAAAAAGGAAAAAGAAGAGAAATGAGGGATGGAGGAATTTAGGGATTTAGGGAACGTCACCTTCGTCATTCCGGCGGAGCGGCCGGAATCCAGGGATTTAGTGCCTTAAATCCAATTCCACCGCAGAGACGCAGAGGCGCAGAGAAAAGATTATGCAAACAGTAAGGACACAAAACAAAAGCGAAGAGGTCTTTACGCACTTTGCCCCTGTGCGGAGGAATTTTAAGGCACTGGCCGATCGACAACTCCCAAAATCCGGTGGTTTGCACGAGAGGCCACGGTCGATCTTGAGAGAGGGCAGAGATCGCAAGAGAAAACAATTTCTTTCCTCGGCGTTCTCTGCGTCTCTGCGTTGAATTTTTTGGTTGAAGCCGGAGAGTGAAAGTGTTTTCCAGAAAAACGGCAATTGTGACAATCAGCGATCGGGGATCGCGGGGCGAGCGCGAGGACCTGTCCGGGCAAGCCCTGGCGGGCAGGCTTGGCGCCGAGGGGTTTGAGGTATGCTTTAGGACTGTTATTCCCGATGAATATGAAGAGATACGGAAAGTGCTGGCCGATCTGTGCGACAGCGAAAGAGCGGCCCTTATCATTACGACCGGCGGCACAGGGGTTTCTCCGCGCGACGTTACACCCGAGGCGACTCTATCGATTATCGAAAGGGCGGTCCCCGGATTGGCCGAGGCCATGCGGGCCGCAAGCCTTCAAAAAACTCCTCATGCGATGATCTCCAGGGCCGTAGCAGGCATCCGCGGAAAAACTCTCATCGTCAATCTTCCGGGAAGTCCCAAAGGGGCCGTCGAAAATCTGGAAGCGATCCTCCCTGCCCTGCCTCATGCGCTGGACAAGATTCAGGGGGACCCCTCGGACTGCGCGCAATAAAAAAACAGTCGTGAATCGTAAATCGTGAATCGTGAATCGTCAGGAATACAATAAAACAGCAGCCAGTGGCCAGCCGTCAGTGGCTGCTATCTCAGCTTGCAATACTCTAAGTTCTTCATCAGCAGCGTCTGCAAAGGAAACTTCCCTCGACTATATTGTTCAGAGAAACGTTAGCCATCATTTCCATCGAGGCCCCATAGCGGGCCTGTGCATCATTTTCCTATTTCAAGCTCTGGCCCCTCGGTTTCACGAGAATGCATGGCTTCGCATGGCTCGTACCCGCCACCGTACCCCTCAATTTTTCTCTCCCAATATGCCCGACCTCATTATTTTTTTTCTTAATAAAATTTGGCATGCTATTCTTTAATAAGGCTTCAGTTAATAAAGCATGCTTTCGTAGCTTCCATCCCTCCATTCTTTTTGGAGAGCAAGACAGGGTGGCTTGGGAGGACGGAATGGGGCTCGCATTAAGGAAATCTTGAGGCCAGCGGAATGTCCCAGCAATGACTTCATGTATCTCAACTGACCCCTCGGTTTCACGCGCAGGGTGCGCAATGATCTCACGCGGAGACGCGGAGGCGCGGAGAAGTTTCGGCCATGCGCGCATCACGCGCAAGGCCGAGCGCTCGCGAAGCGCATATGTTAACTTTGACCCTGCCGCCTCTGTGTTCTCTCAAGATCGACCGTGCGTCCTCAAAAAGATCGGACGCCGAGCTATAAGCTTCTAACGTGGGTTCGAACGTTTAACGCGGACGTGGGTTCGAACGTTTAACGCGGAACCCGAACAGAGTGAGGGCTCGCCCCTCGAACAGGTCGTCGGAATGCGGCCGGGTTGTCGATCGTGTATCCTTCGTACTACTATCCCTCGTTTTCTTGTTTTTTGTGCAAGGTTTTGAGGGAAGCGCAGGCATACGACCCTCTATCTGTGTTCATCCGTATCAATCTGTGTTTTCATAGTTGCTTCCAAAGTCTGTTAATAGGCGCCATGGCTCCATCCCGTGGCCCCGGATCGGTAGGTCCGCCCTCACAAAAGATCGGGCGCGGACTTGAAGCATCGCCCGCGCGGCCTCCGGGTGCAGCGGGAGACCAGAAACGTAGTGAGGATCCGCTGGAAACACAGAGAGAATGAATTATCAACTAAGTTGCGGAATCACGAATTTGGATGGCGAAGAGCTTATCTCAATGCATAAACCATATTATCCGTGTTTATCCGTGTCCATCCGTGTCAAAAGGTCTTTGTCTTTGGTTGCGGCTGTGCTGCTCCAGGTTCTTCGTGACCCTGACGGTCCGCCCCCCGGCCACAACACAGGCCACATTGCCTGCGTCCGGCTCTTGCTTATCTTGGAGTCTTGTTCAATAATGCGTTAACGGGGCATGTGAATCGGAAAGCCGCTGATAAACGGCGGAAAGGAAATGAGACATGGAAGTTCAAAGTATTGCGGGAAGCGGGAGGTGGGAGGAGTGAGGAGTGAGGAGGCACAGACCCTCGACCCCGAAGGCCGGCAAAACATAGGTGAATAGATGGATGAAGGACGGAAGCCGGAGGACAGAGGACAGATTCATATGAGATGAGGTAGAGATGAACACAGAAACGCTCCTTAAACAGGTGAAAGAAGCCGTCCATGAAGTGGAGCCCAAGGCCGACATTATTTTATTCGGCTCCCGCTCGCGCGGAGACTCTGTCTCCGATTCAGACTGGGACTTTTTGATACTGGTCGATGGTCTTGTCAATGATGAACGCACGGATCGGATTCGGCACCAGCTATATGAAATCGAGTGGGACTCCGGAGCTGTCCTTTCCTCAATTGTACGCAGCCGCGATGAATGGGACAGTGCACTATATCGTTCCATGCCGTTCCATCAAAGAGTTGAGCATGAGGGAAGAAGACTGTGACACAAGGGAGTAAGGACCTCATTTTGTACCGGCTTGAGAGAGCGCGCGAGACCATCGAAGAAGCTCGAATACTTGCCAACGCCGCAAGGTGGAACGCCTGTGTGAATCGCCTTTACTACGCTTGCTTCTACGCGGTCTCGACCCTTCTCGTTAAGGATGGCTTGGCCTCTTCGAAGCATACCGGCGTTCGCAGCCTTTTCAACAAGCACTACGTCAAAACGGGCAAAGTGCCCAAAGATATGGCTCGAGTCTATAACGACCTGTTTGAACGGCGACAGGAAGGCGACTACATCGACTTCGTCCTTTTCAAGGAAACGCAGGTCATCCCCTGGATTTGCCTTGCCGAGCAGTTCATCGAGCACATTACATCTCTGGTGCAGCACGAGAGTGTCTGAACCGAATATCCCTGTTCACCACAGAGCTTGCTATATTGCAGTAAGCCTTGCATTTGACTGAAAACGGCTATAC
>OMOE01000152.1 GCA_900290365.1 Syntrophobacter sp. SbD1
CCGAGCCGCGGCTTATACCTGCTCCATTGATATTAACAGTCCGATTAACGTTTACGGACACGTTACCACGGCCGCCCCAGCCCCATCCGCCCCAGCCCCATGAGCCCCAGCCCCAACCAAAGGCCGGTCCTACTGCTACAGCCCCCCAAAATCCGAATCCAACTCCGATTCCGAACGGTCCGATCCCGATTCCAACGCCAGGCCAACAGCAGGGGTAATAAGCATAGGGAGGATATTCAGGCCACCCCCAGCTCCCATAGACCACCGCCGGGTCGTATTGAGGCACATAGACAACTTCAGGATTGACAGGCTCAATCTCTATTGCCTCGCCTTGGACAACCACCTTCTGTTGCTCGGTGGTCTTGAGATTGCCGGCGGTCTGGGCCTTCTGGCGCAGTCTCTGAATGGCATCCATTACCTCACCCTGCTGTGCCAGGAAAGCTTCACCCATCTTTGTCGTCCAGTCAGGTTCCTTAGCCAGCATGTCCACGACCTGAGGAAAAGGGGCAAGCGCCTTTACGCTCAGGTCCCAATTCATTTTGTCCAGTGAGTTGTTCAGTGCGTCTCCCTTAAGGTCCGGGTTTGCCTTCAGCCATTTGTCCGCATCCATAACCTGATCCGGGTACGTTGCCGCTATAAGGATCTGAGCGAGCAGCGAATCAGGATAGAGCGCAACAGGGGCAAGCATCTGGTCCAGTTGCTGCTGGCTGAATGATGCCACCGGTTCGCTAGTGGGCGCCTCATCCTGCGCGAAAGCCCCGTATGGGATCATCACTAAAACGATGATTCCGACCAGGGCGCGGGTAATAAATCGTTTTCCTCGCATAATTTTCCTCCATATGAAGAATTCTGATCAGTAGTCGCACAGCCGCATCAATTCAATCGTCTTGACTAATTTAACGAATGAGGCTCGAAATTAGTTTACAAGGACCATTAGGGGACGCATGATTTTCTTCCTTGCTCCTGTTTTTTCACACAAATTTACCGGTTCAAAGGTAATCATCGAATGCTTTCAAAGAAACACTTTAAAACTAAGTTTCGTGTTGTTTATCAATGGCTGGAAGACATTAATCGGGGCAATTTATGAGAGTTGTTTGCGAATCAGCTCGAATCGCTTTATGTGTGAGGGCCTGCAGGGGCTCAAATCATTATGATCGAGGGTGAATATGGGTCTGATCTTCCCGTCGAGAAGGATCACATCGCGTTGCTTGACGGGAAATCTATCTGTTTCTTTTTCATTTTTTCGATAAGGGTTGTGCGGTTTAGGCCGAGCAGTTTTGCGGCTTTGTTTTTGACCCCGCCGGCCCTTTGCAGTGCGTCGATGATCAGCCGGTTTTCGAGACCGTCGAGGGTTTCCTTGAGGTTGATGCCGTCTTCGCCGAGTTCTATAAACGGTCCATCGCCGGTTTCGACCTGCTCCGCGACCTGCATTCTTTTCGGCAAATCGTGAAACTGTATTTCGTCGGGATCTGTCAGGATCACCAGACGTTCGATAACATTTTCAAGTTCACGGACATTTCCGGGCCAGTCGTATTGCTCCAGGCTTTCCATGGCGGCTTGGGACATCCGTTTGAGCGAGATATTTTTTTTCAGACAATGCTGCTTGAGAAAATATTGGATCAAAAGGGCGATGTCTCCTCCGCGCTCTCGCAGTGGAGGGACATGGATGGGAATGACGTTTAGCCGGTAGAAAAGGTCTTCCCGGAATTCATTTTCAGCCACCGCACGATCGAGATCCTTGTTGGTTGCGGCCAGGATGCGGACGTCCACCTCAATTGTTCTGGAGCCGCCAATCCTTTGGAATTTGGTCTCCTGGAGGAACCTTAGGAGTTTGACCTGGAGCTTTGGACTCATCTCCCCGATTTCATCCAGAAACACCGTGCCTTTGTTGGCCAGTTCGAACCGTCCGCGCCTTTCTTTGAAAGCGCCTGTGAACGCGCCTTTCTCGTGGCCGAAAAGCTCGCTTTCCAAAAGCTCTTCCGGAATGGCGCCGCAGTTGATAGGCACGAAAGCCATGTCCCCGCGCGTACTCTGGTAATGAATGGCGTTTGCGATAACTTCCTTTCCGGTACCGCTTTCCCCGGTTATGAGCACGGTCGAATCGGTCTTCGCCACCCGTTTTATTATGCGATAGAGTTGCTGCATCGGCGCACTATGGCCGATGAGCGTGTCCGATCGAACCTTTTCCTGTATCTGTGAGCGCAGTGCGACGTTTTGTTCCTTGAGGTCCTTGTGCTCTATGGCCCTTTGCAGTGTCAGGACAATCTCGTCGAGGTTCGCCGGCTTTGAAAGATAATCATATGCGCCGCGCTTGATTGCTTCGACCGCCGTCTCTATTGTCCCAAATCCGGTAAGGACGATCACAGGAGTTTCAGGATAATGTGATACAAAGTGCGCCAGGACTTCCATCCCGCTTATGCCTGGCATGGAGAGGTCGGTGAGGACTACTTTGAAGCTGCTCCTGCCCGCAGCCTCAATGGCCTCATCTCCGCAGGTTACCACCTCAACGTCGTAGCCTTCGTCCTGAAGGCGTTCAACGACAATCTCCAGCGTGAGAGGTTCGTCGTCAGCAATAAGAATTCTGGGTTTGACTCCCATTAACCATCCCGGCTTTTAGTAATTACGTATTACGAATTAGAGTAAACCATCCTACTAATATTCGCAACTGAGGGGCCAAAATACTTAATATAATTTCTAATCCGCCGGACTGCCTGTCGAGAGTTCGCTCTCCATGCGTTCCGTGCACAGTTTCAAGCAGGCTTGACAGTCCGATGTATGGTGTCCGTGCTTGCAAAAGCGGGCGAACGCGTCGAACCAGTCAGTGCCCGTCCTGGGGCAGATGCTCATGAATTCAACGAATCGCACCAGCCGTTCGATAGCCGTCGGATCGATGGCGTGTTCGATGCGGCACGCATTGGCTTCAGCCTCTTCGGGACCGAGTTGCAGGTTATTTACGAAAAACTCCTTAAGCACCTTGTGGCGGCGGATTACCTCCCTCGCTATCTCCCGCCCGGGAGGAGTAAGAGTGACAAAACTGTATGGACTGTAATTGATCAGACCCCGTCCCGAGAGCGCCTTGAGCGCGCCTGTCACCGATGCGCGCTGCACGCTCATCTGATCGGCGATGTCCTTTGCCCTTGCAACACGATTGGACTGCTCGAGATGGAAGATCACTTCGAGGTAATCTTCCAAGCTTGCCGACAGACCGTCGGTGTTTTCGCCACAGAGCATTTTATTTTCTCCGCTCGATCCAAAGTCTTCAAAAAATACAACAGACCTAAAGTAGCTTACTTCATTCTTGAGCTTTACGTCAAGCAAATCGCACGGTTGTCGTGTAACAGAGTAGAGGGTTACGGGTTGCGGGTTGCGGGTTTACTATTGCTCCCAGTGGGAGCGGGGCAATAGGTAGTCCTTATCAACCCGTAACCCGCAACCATGCTGTATGGTCCTTTTGACTTATCGGGCATAAACTGTTAATCATTACACCGGCTGCGCCGCCGTGCGCGTACGTTTGCCTGTCAGGGTCCGGTGTAGACAGGAGATCTGCTTTAGATCCCGTGAATCATGTTAGTCCCCGGACCCTCACTACGTTTCGGGTCTCCCGCTACACCCGGAGGCCGCGCGGGCGATGCTTC
>OMOE01000138.1 GCA_900290365.1 Syntrophobacter sp. SbD1
TGAAGCTGCCGCTGATCCCGTAATCGGCGATGAGGTATTTCGCCAAGGGCGCGATATAGAGCGCAGCGCCGCCGTAGCCGCCCACTACCAGGCCGGCGATAAGACCGCGTTTATGGGGACCGAACCACTTCAGTGCAGCGGGGGTGGGAGCGGCGTATCCGATACCCATGCCGATTCCGCCCATTATACCGAAACCAATGATCAGCCCTTCGTAGCTCTTCATCAGACCGGCAACAATACACCCGGCAGCCAGGAAGAGCCCGCCCACGGTAGCGCCGACCTTCGGGCCGAACTTGTCTTGAATCTTGCCGCCGGGGATCATCAAAAGAGCGAATATCAAGACGCACAGCGAGATGGGGTTCGCTGCCTGAGCGTTGCTGAGGTATGTCCAGGCCGAATTGATACCTGGAAGATGCGTGCCGACCAGAGATAGGTCTACCTTACCGGCTTTCGTCGGAACTGTAAGCGCTCCACCCCAAACGCTCCATGCGTACAGAATTCCAAGACACAAATTGACTGCTGTGCCTGCGAAAGTGACAATCCATGCTTTTGTGGGTACTTTGTCCAGTGGTGCGGCCATTCTTGTCTCTCCTTTCATGTGTCCGAATAATCATGAAAAAAGGCGTTTCCCGAACGGGAAGGCTGAGCAGAGGGGAAAAGAACTTTATCTTACGAATCCAATTCAAAAGGGCCCAAGCCAGATAGTCATGAAGGCCAAACATGATCAGAATATTCGATGGGGAGTGCGAGCTGAGCGCCAAAAAAAATGCCTGGTAAAACGAAAAAAATCACAAACGAAAAAAATTAACCGTTTCCTTGCTTTCAGGTCCTACTGTTTTCCAGATCACCCCCTTCAATCTATAGGAATAGTTGTCAGCGCCCAAAATATTATGAACAGCAGAAAAGCTGTTGGGCAAAGCGGGACGAAGTATTTACAGCCAGCGAAAAGAGTGGAGAAAAGAGTACAGATTCAAGCTTGCGATGTGGACATTTGCCAAGATTTTTTACATTTCGGACCTGGTGTCTGCCTCATCGAAAGGCTCGGAATAACGCCATTTGTCCGCCCCCATGTACCCTATTGCACAGGCGCGGATACCTTGTCAAGATAAATTCCTATAAGGCATCCAAATGCTCAAAGTAACAAGCTAATAATGAAAATTGTTACAAAATTATTTTCCAGCCCATCTTCTGAATACAAGGGTACCGTTGGTTCCGCCAAACCCAAAGGAGTTGGAAAGCGCCACCTCGATTTGCGCCTCGCGAGCTACGTTGGGGACGTAGTCGAGATCGCAGTCCGGGTCCGGGAATTCATAATTTATGGTTGGGGGCATAAGTTGATTATAAATTGTGAGCACAGTGTAGGCCGCCTCGACCCCGCCGGCGGCACCCAGGAGGTGTCCTGTCATCGACTTTGTAGAACTGATTGCCATTTTGTAAGCATGCTCGCCGAAGACAGTTTTTATTGCTTGCGTTTCATATTTGTCGTTGAGTTCGGTCGAAGTGCCGTGAGCGTTGATATACTGCACATCCGAGGGGCTTATCCCTGCGTCTTCGACAGCCACTTGCATGCACCGGGCCGCGCCTTCGCCGTCGGGCGCCGGAGCGGCCATGTGGTGGGCGTCTCCCGATGCGCCGAAACCGATTATTTCGGCATAGATCCGGGCGCCCCTGGCACGGGCGAAATTGAGTTCTTCGATAACCAGCACGCCGGAGCCTTCGCTAAGGATGAAACCGTCCCTTTCCTTGTCAAAAGGTCTGGACGCGTGCTGCGGGTCGTCATTGCGGGTCGACAGGGCGCGCATGGCGCTAAAGCCGCCTATAGCAAGATGGGTGATGGTCGATTCCACCCCTCCGGTTATCATCGCATCGCAAAGTCCATTGCGAATGAGGTGATAAGCCTGCCCGACGGCGTGAGTTCCAGCGGCGCACGCAGTCTGCAAAGAAAGATTGGGACCTTTTGCGCCGTGGTAGATTGAGATGAGACCCGGGGCCATATTGCTTATAATCATGGGAATGAAAAAGGGGCTCACTTTCTTTGCCCCACCCTCCAGCATCAGTTTGTGGGATTCCTCGATCGTGAGCAGACCTCCTAGTCCGCAACCCATTACGACGCCGACTCGCGATGAGAACTCGGGATCTATCTTGAATTTGGCATCTTCCATAGCATAATGGGCGGCGCCGAGCGCAAACTGGAGAAAGGGGTCCATCTTCCGTAGCTCTTTTTTGCTGATTAACTCCTCCGGATGAAAGTTTTTGACCTCTCCTGCGATACGGCTCGCAAAACTCGAAGCATCGAACCGGGTGATAGGCCCTATTCCCGATTTCCCGGAAATCAGATTGGACCAGTTTTCTTCGATCCCGACACCAACCGGGGAAACCAACCCTATTCCAGTAACAACTACACGCCGCCGATTGTTCTCTAAGGCCATCCTGTTCTCCTGAAGGCAACTAACCCATACACATGCCGCCATTTACATGCAGTACCTGTCCAGTGATATAACCAGCCGCATCGGACGCTAGAAACGCCACCGCCGCAGCGACTTCTTCCGGGGCGCCGTATCTTGCCGCAGGAATTTGCGCCAGGAGAGCATCCCTCGATTTCTGCGGAATAGCCATCGTCATCTCAGTGTCGATGAATCCCGGGGCGACCGCATTTACAGTGATTTTCCTGGAAACAATCTCGCGCGCAAGGGACCTGGTAAGGCCGATAATTCCCGCTTTAGCAGCCGAATAGTTGCACTGGCCGGCATTGCCGATCACGCCTACGACCGACGTGACGTTCACGATACGGCCGTACCGCTGCTTAATCATTGATTTTATCACCGCCTGGGAGCAAAGGAAAGTTCCCTTCAGATTGGTATTGATGACCTCGTCCCATTCAGCGGGACTCATGAAAGCAAGGAGATTATCCCTGGCTATTCCGGCGTTGTTTACCAAAACATCGATCCGTCCGTGCTCCTTCAATATTTGCTTGAACGAAGCCTTGACCGCGTCAGGGTCGGACACGCTGAATTGCATGGCCGCCGATGTCCCTCCCCTGCTTGCGGCGAGAACAGCGGTCTGCTCTGCGGCCTCCGGACTGGAGTTATAATTGATGATCACATGGGTCTTGGGGCCGGCCATTTCGACCGCAATAGCACGCCCAATCCCACGGCTCGCTCCCGTTACCACGACAATTCGCTGCTCACTCATAACTTCTCCTGGTTGCGGGTTACGGGTTGCGGGTTGCTCGGTCTCCAACATGGTTGGTCAGATACCGCATGAAGCCCCCGATCAGGTTTCCGGTTTCGGTTGTCATTCTGTAAAGTGAGTCAAATTGCGCCTTATCGATCAGCCCAGTGTCGAAAGCGACATAGATCTGCGCCTTTCCTTCACCAGCCGACCCCTTGGCGATGGAAAGAAAGCGCCGAAACTCAACATTGCCGCCACGTTCGAATCCTTCCGCGATATTGGACATCACGGAGACAACCGCACGACGTATCTGATCGCGAAGACCGAAATCACGAGAAAACGGGCCTTGGTTCGACACCCCATACACGACACTCGCCAGTTCCCTGGACTTCTGCCAAGCCTCTATATCCTCGAATCTTTCAATTTTAGCCATGACCTTAAGCCCGCAACATTTAATCTGTTTGAGCCCTTACCGCTCAACCCGGAACACGCAACCCGTAACCCGCTACTCTCTTTCGCGTTTTATTCGTTTGACGAATGCTGGTATGAATTCGAACAGGTCCGCAACGACGCCGTAGGTGGCCACATCAAAAATCGGAGCATGCGGGTCTTTGTTCACCGCGACAATAACCTGAGAGCCCTGCATTCCAACGATGTGCTGAATGGCGCCGGATATCCCGACCGCCATATAGAGGGTTGGAGCGACCGTACGGCCGGTTTGCCCCACCTGGTGAGAAGGGGCCATCCACCCTTCCTCAACAGCCCCGCGGGAAGCTCCGACAGCGCCGCCAAAAAGCGCTGCAAGCCCTTCGATCAGGTTAAAATTCTCACCATTTCGCAACCCTCGGCCACCCGAGACGATAACATCGGCTTCGGTAAGTTTTGCAGTCTGGTCTTGTTCCGCAATGACTTCCAGGACTTCCACATTCGCCAGGAAACATTCATCCGGCAGTTCGGTCCGCTCGACCCGGCCCCGGTGAGCATCCCTCCTGACGGGCTTCATGACCTTGGGACGCACGGTGGCCATCTGAGGCCGGCGGTTCGGACATACTATAGTCGCCATTATATTTCCGCCAAACGCAGGCCGCGTCTGGAGCAAAAGGCCTTCATCGCTTATATCCAATTCCGTGCAATCGGCGGTAAGTCCTGTCCGAAGTGAAGCCGCTACGCGGGGAATGAAGGAACGCCCCATGCTGGTCGCACCGGCAATCAGGATTTCGGGACGCTTGCGCTTTACCAGTTCGACAATGCATTTTGAATATCGTTCGTCGGTGAAATTCGCCAGCTCAGGCCGCTCTACAACATAGACCACATCTGCGCCGTAGGAAATGAGCTCGAGGGCGACTTCATCCTCAATTTTGGAACCGAGCAGGACGGCCCCGAGTTCGACACCGCGTTTGTCAGCCAAAATCCGGCCAACACTCAAAAGCTCGTGACTCACATTGTGGACTTTGCCTGCACGCCATTCGGCATAGACCCACACTCCCTGATAACTCAGCAGATCTTCCGCCGGGCCTTTGCCTACTTCTGGAAGAGCTATGGCCCCGAATTCGCAAGTATCCACGCAAATGCCGCAAAGCGAGCAATCATCGGAGATTTCGACCTTGTTTTCACGAAGCGAAATCGCACCCATCGGACATGCGTCGGAGCAGACTCCGCAAACAGTGCATTTCTTTGTGTCTACAGTAGCTTTCATAACCCGGGTATCCTGGCGTTTTTCAAGTATTGGAAAAGCTGTTCGGCCTGATCTTCTAAAGACCCTTCGAGCTGAATGCGGTTGGTTCTTCTGGGTGGACTGAAAACGCGGACGACCTGAGTAAAGGAGCCGCACAAGCCAATGTGGTCAGGGTCAAGCCCCAAATCGGCCGCCCCCCATACCGGGATTTCAGCCTTTTTGGCGCGCATTTTGTGCCTGAGCGAGGGGACCCTCGGTTCTCCGATCTCTTTTATCACCGTCAGAAGACAGGGCAGGGGAAGCTTCCAGACCTCGGTCCCTTCATCGGTCTGCCGGACCACTTTCAAGGAACCGTCCCCGGGAATTTCAATTTTCTTTACAAAGGTTGCGTAAGGGATATCGAGCAAGGCAGCCATTTCCGGCCCTACCTGAGCAGTATCGCCATCGATAGCCTGTTTTCCGCAAAAAATAATGTCCACGTCGCCCATTTTGCGGACTGCCGCTGAAAGGGTCGTAGAAGTGGCCCATGTATCCGAACCGGCAAAAGCCCGGTCGCTAAGGAGCACCGCGTCATCGGCCCCAAGCCCGAGCGTGTCTCTGAGCGCTTCGCTGGCCTGTGGCGGTCCCATTGTAATAACGGTGATTCTTGCGCCGTTTTGGTCCTTTATCTTGAGCGCGGCTTCCACTGCGAACATATCGAAGGGATTTATTATGCTCTCCACTCCCTGCCTGACCAGAGTGTGGGTGTCCGGATCGATTCTGACGTTTTTGGTGTCAGGCACCTGCTTTATGCAAACGACTATGTGCATGGCGAACTACAGCTCCTGTAACTAAAAATCATAAAAAGGATTCCTTCAGCCTGCTGTATTCCTTGTTTAGTTCCTGACCGATGATGTTTCGCTGAATCTCGTTGGTGCCTTCATAAATTTGCAGAATCTTCGCATCGCGCATCATTTTTTCCACCGGGTAATCCTGCATGTATCCATAACCGCCCAGCACCTGTACGGCGTTTGTCGCCACTTCCATCGCGACGTCGCCCGCGAATACCTTTGACATTGCCGCCACTTTGCTCACGTCATGAGGTTCTGAGTCCATGTAGCGGGCGACGCTGTAGACCAGGGCGCGGGACGCTTCCGTTTTTACGGCCATATCGGCAAGTTTGTGCTGAATCGCCTGGAAGCTTATGATCGGTTTTCCAAACTGGACCCTTTTCCTGGCATATTCGACTGCGATATCGAGTGCTCCCTGGGCCAGGCCGACTCCCAGCGCTGCAATTCCGGGCCGGGATTTATCGAAGGTCTTCATCGCAATGATAAAACCCATTCCTTCCCGGCCGATCAGCCTGTCGGCGGGAATGCGGCAATCCTGGAAAATCAGCTCGCGGGTGGCGGATGCACGGATGCCCAGCTTTTTTTCTTTCTTTCCAAAAGAAAATCCGGGATCTCCCTTTTCGACAACGAAGAAGCTGGCGCCGCGGGGACCTTTTGCACGGTCGGTAATAGCCAGAATAGAATAGATTTCCGATTCCCCCCCATTTGTGATCCACTGCTTGGAGCCGTTGATAATGTAGTGGTCTCCGTCTTTTACAGCAGTGGTCTGGATGCCGGAAACATCGCTTCCGGCCCCGGGCTCGGTAAGGCCAAAGGCGGCGAGCCTCTTGCCGCTGGCGATCTGGGGCAGATATTTCTGTTTCAGCTCATCGCCGCCGAACAACAGGATCGGATAGGCTCCAAGACCGCTTGCCGCAAAACTCGTGGCAATTCCGATACAAGCCTCGCCAAGCTTTTCAATAGCCAGGCAGTTCTCGAATATTCCTCCGCCCATTCCACCGTATTCTTCAGGGATATAAAGGCCGAACAAATCCGCCTGTGAGAGGATTTTCATGATCTCCCACGGGAATTGCTCATTTGTGTCCAATTCGGCCCTGACCGGACGGATTTTTTCCCTGGCGATCTGAGCGGTCAATTCCTGAATCATCTGCTGTTCTTCGGTCAAAAAATAGTGCAACTCATTTCCTCCAATCAAAAATCATGGCGGGCTTTGAAAAGCTCAACGGCCCAAAAGCGGGGACCGCAAAATTTCGCTTTCTTAACATACAAGGGATCTTGTGAGGGAAAATGAACCGCAAGCGCTGGCCTTCTCAGACCCGGCAGAAGTCCAACGAGCATCACTCCCGGCAGACTGCACACCGCTCTATCTGCTCTCAAGCGCCAGCCGGACAACCGGCTCGTTTCCGACCAGCACCAGCTCAGCCTGACAAATGACCGGGCCGGAAAGCGTGCCTTCCGCCGTGGGTCCCGGAGCACAGTCTCCGCCCATGACATCTATCGCAGTTGTCATCCACCGGACTCTTAAGACCCCGGCGCTCTATTCTTCTTCGAGTTCCAGGACCAGGCGGCCTTTGTAGTACCCGCAGTTCGGGCAAGCGCGGTGCGCCAGGCGCATCTCATTGCACTGTGAACAGCGGGCCAGGGCAGGCGTGGAAATGGCGTGGTGGGCTCGCCTTTTGTCACGCCTGGCTTTAGAGACCTTACTCTTCGGTACACCCATCTTTTTGACTCCTGTCTAAAATCAGCCCGTCGAGGCGGGCGTTGCATGTCAATAGAACGCAGACTTATTCCGCGGATTCACTCGTCCCCGGTTTAATCAATTTAAGTTTTGCGAAACGAAAATCCCCGTCAGCCGCCTTGCACCGGCAGACCTCCTCATTCAGGTTTGCTCCGCACTTGGGGCAGATCCCCTTGCAGTTTTCGCTGCAAAGGACTTTGACAGGCAAACCCAGAAAGATTTGCTCGGCTACGAGCCGATCTACTTCGATCACTTCGCCGTCAAAGAATTCATAGAGGAGTTCATCGGGCTTGAGTTCCTCTTCGTCATCTCCCGGCGTCCGTTGGTCAGCCATCAGGTATATATCAACCTGCTCATCCAAAGGGAGCTCAAAGGGCCTTAGACAGCGGTGGCAGCATACCTCCAGGGAACCTGTGATATTTCCGGTAATTCGTAAATGGTCCGGGTGCCTGTTCAGGTTCAAGACGACGTTGACGGGACGCAGCAGCTTCAAGTTCAAGGGGTCGCCCTGAGGAACGAACTGCGCGAGCCTCTCTTCATCCCAATGGAACCTGAGGGTGCGTCCTGACTCCGGTATTTCATCAATTCGAACTCGCATGCACCACTCTCCCACATGTACAAACCAACAAGTATAAATTTATTGGCGGAGGTGTCAACAAATAAAAGAACGGCAGCAAGGAGCGTACGCAGGATGTGAGGGTTTGCGCTTTATTTTTTCAGTGGCTCTCCCGGTTCTGGCTAAAACTTTTTGACCGCCTGATTAACTACGTCTTCCGAAACTTGTTCGAATACCTTTTCCCAGGCCTTGCGCGTTGTTGTGCCCCTGCCGAATGAAATCTTCCGCTTGGATTCAATTGTGGCAATATGCGCGCCGCCCCGGCTAAGTTCGACTCTTACCTCCAACACAGTGTCACCAAGGCGGGGCACAAAGCGCTCGGCCACCGATCCTTTTTTGAAATACAAAACATGGCCTTCCAGGACGTACGGATCAACCTCGCTATTCTGGGTCCAGAGCATTCCCTGTTTTTTGAGCGAATCCTCCATCCCGTTCCACAGGAGGCCGATTACGTCTTCGTCATGGACCTTGTGGGTATCGTTGAAAACATCGGCCACTCTTACTTTGTATGGCGATGTGACGACAGGCGGTGGCACGTACGTGTCGCCCGCGACCTGGATATCCCCCGTCCCTTTCCGGTGACATGAGAACATGATCGATACAACGAAAACAAGGGCAACAAAACCGATCTTTCTACCCATAGGTGTACCTCTCCGCAGAATTTTCGGCGAATTTAAACGAAAAATTTGAATTGGGCAAATGATTATCGAAGAGAAAGGCCCCTGCCTTCCCACTCAGTACCGATACTGCCAGACCGGCGTAAAATGGGCAAGCACTTAATTGCTGAAGAATTGGTCTCGAGTAAGAAAACTTTAAGGAGAAGAAAGCTTCTTACCGATAAAGCTCAAGTGCCGGTTTTTCTAAATGCGAAATTTCAAACGGGATTGAATAAATGAGAAAAATGACCTTGAACACCAAACTCGTATTGTTCGGGGTGAGTCTTGCCCTGGTTCCCTTGCTTATCGCAAGCCTGGTTTCCATTAACAGATCGGCCAGATCCCTGGACCAGTCTTCGAGAAGGGAATTTACCACAGCGTCCAAGAGCCTTGCAGTTATGACCCAAGTGGCGCTTACGGAAGAGCTGAAAGTTTTGAAGGGGCAGGTAATGAGGCCCTCAATCGTTCAAGCTGCACGTTCGGTAGCGCAAAGTGGTATTTCAAGTTCAACGGACGAGGCTGCCCTGGCAACGCGGGAGCTCTCAGACTTTCAAAAACAAGCCGGTGGCGACTACGAAGTCCTTGTCCTGACCGGCACTGATGGAGTGGTATTTGCCGACGGGAAAAATGGCGGGAATAGAGGGATTACCATAACGGACCGCGAATATTTCAAAATCGCCATGCAAGGCAAAGCTAATGTGGGGACCGTTGTCAAATCGAAAGGTTCGGGCAACCCTGTCGTCCCCATTTGTATGCCCGTTTTTTCCGATGAGGGGAAAGTTGTCGGTACTCTGACCGCCATTATGAAGCCGGACTTCTTCGGCAACATTATCGAAAATACAAAAATAGGGGAAACGGGGTATGCATTTTTGGTCGATCAAAACGGCATCTTCATTGTCCATCCGGATAAAAAGAACATATTGAACACCGACATGAAAACCCTTAAGGGAATGGAAGAAATTACCCGGAAGGCGTTAAACCACGAGTCGGGGTCAGAGACCTATGTCTTTGAGGGTCAAGAAAAGATCGGGGGCTATGCTCCGGTGGATCTCACCGGCTGGACGGTAATTGCCTCAGGGGCCCTCGATGAGGAATTTGCTCCCGTTTATTTGCTGCGGAAAACCCTCGCGATCTTTGGGGTCCTGATTTTGGCATCGGCAATCATCCTTGCCCTCGTTTTCGCCCGCAAACTCTCAAAGCCTATAAAACGAGTTGCTCAAGGGTTGAGCGAAGGAGCAGAACAGATTGCCGCCGCATCTTCTCAGATTTCCTCATCGAGCCAGCAGCTTGCGGAGGGTGCTTCCACACAGGCGGCATCTATCGAGGAGACCTCCTCGGCCCTCGAACAAACGGCCTCCATGACGCGACAGAACGCGGGGAATGCAAATCAAGCCAACCAGTTGATGACCGAAGCCGGCCTGGTGGTCTCGAAGGCCAACAAATCAATGGGCGAGCTTACCGCATCCATGGCGGAAATTTCCAAAGCCAGCGAGCAGACTTCCAAAATCATCAAAACGATCGACGAAATTGCATTCCAGACAAACCTGCTGGCCCTTAACGCCGCAGTGGAGGCTGCACGGGCAGGCGAAGCCGGAGCAGGGTTCGCTGTCGTTGCCGATGAAGTGAGAAACCTTGCCATGCGGGCGGCCGATGCGGCGAAAACTACCGCAGACCTCATCGAGAGCACCGTCAAAAAGATCAAAGAGGGCTCCGATGTAGTGGAAAAGACCAGCTCCGAGTTTCTTCAGGTAGCAGCCAGTACGTCCAAAATGGGTGAGTTGGTAAGTGAGATCGCGGCGGCATCCAACGAGCAGTCCCAAGGGGTCCAGCAAATCAATAAAGCCGTCAGTGAAATGGATAAGGTAGTTCAGAAAAACGCCGCAAACGCGGAGGAATCGGCTTCGTCCTCGGAGGAAATGAGTGCTCAGGCCGAGCGGATGAAAGACTTCGTGGACGCTTTGGTAAGGCTGGTCGATGGTGGCAGTGGCGAAGCAATGAGCGACAACGATAGGAAAGCAGTGGCCGGGCAGGCCCTGATGAAAACTGCCGCAAGCCCGGTTAGGCCATCAAAGGTGAAAGAGAAATACGGAATGGAACTTGCTCATTTTGATGAACAAGAGTCCGGGGCAGAGCCAATGCTGTTTACTTAATGTGGTTCAAGGTTCTGTGGGCCGGGCTTTCCCACAGAGAAAAGAAAAAAACAAAGCCTGCTCCGGACTCGATCCGGGGATCTACAGGATTAAAACAAGAGATAAAAGCCTTTGACAAGATTTACAGAATACAAAGTGTTACGGGAGGGCATAAAGCCCTCACGTAACACTTTGCAGGTTATGAAAATTACACACATCTTGAACGCAACTTCGTATTAAATACTTATTTTCTTGAACTAACGGTCCCCTTCCGCCTGACAATTGAACCACCGATGCAACCGCTTGCCTCACCACATTGCGCGGAAAGGTGCCCGCTGAATGGGTGTCGATAGTGTAGGGCGGCAGCGGGGCGCCTTCGGCTGTAAGCGTCCGGGAAATAGCTGTTTTGAGCACTCTTACGGAAATTGGAGGGAGGAAATTCCTCCGCGCTCTTTCCTCTGTTTGCCCTGCGCCCTCGACCGGGTTGCCAGTTTGATTTAATGCAGAGTATGCCTCCAACATATCCGCTGAATTGATCATAATTTTATCAGGACCCTTGACCCTGCTATGCGGAATCGATACATTGAATACAAATATCGCCTTGATTAAGGAGAAAGTAATGCCCACATCGATTCGATTGCCGGACGATATCGAGCGCCGCCTTGATTTCTTAGCCCGTCAGACCGGTCGCGCCAAGGCCTTTTATATCCGTGAAATGATCTTGGAGAAGATCGACGATATAGAAGACTATTATCTTGCAGCAGATGTCCTGGAGCGTGTTCGCAAGGGCAAAGAGACTACTCTCAATGCTGATGAGGTGAGAAAAGATCTTGGCTTGGAGGATTAATTATACGGACAGCGCACGGCTGCAGCTTCGCAAATTGGACAAGCAGACCGCGCAACGCATTCTCGACTATATGGATGAGCGAATAGCGCCACTGGAGGATCCGCGCAGCACAGGCAAGGCGCTCACCGGTCCGCTCGGTGAGTTCTGGCGCTACCGTGTGGGCGATTACCGAATAATTTGCGATATTCAGGATGGCGCATTGTTGGTGCTGGTTGTGCGAATCGGTAAACGCAGCGACGTTTATCGCTATTAGTACTTATGCAATGTGCAAAGGGCCGCGCTCGGGATCGTTAAGTCCTCAAAGGCCGAAAAAATCATTCACGTTGGAAACCATTTCAACAATTGTGACGTTATATGCGCTTTTCCAACGACTGTCAGAAGTCGCCAGTTTCTTCTATTTCAAATAGATCCGGCCGGTTACGGGCGGCGCCCATCGTTTCCTTTTTTGAGAGGGCCGGTTCGGTCCGTTTGCCATGAGTCGAAACAGACTTGAGCCGTAACTCAGGGCTATTTTCGCCTTGGAGATGGGGCGGGATTTGTCGTTCGCGGCGCCCGCTCCCTGCGCTGCTGCCACCAACCAGAGCGGCAAGGCCGAGAATGTGTCCCTTTGTCTGTTCAGCCATAGATCTCATCTCCTCGGAGGCAGAAGCGGACTCTTCGGCACTGGAGGCGTTATGCTGAACAACTTTGTCCATTTCTCCCACGGCATTATTGATCTGCTGGATTCCCTGGGCCTGTTCCTTCGATGCGGCGGCAATTTCGCTGACCCGCTCAACGGCTTTATCGACGCTCGACCTCACCGTTGAGAACTCCCCATAAGTTTTTCCTACCAGGTCCGATCCCACCCGGACCGTCTTTACCGTTTTCTCGATCAGGGAGGCCGTGTTCCTGGCAGCATCCGCCGATCTCATGGCGAGGTTTCTCACTTCATCGGCAACGACCGCGAACCCTGCACCGGCCTCCCCCGCCCTGGCCGCCTCCACGGCGGCGTTCAATGCCAGTAGATTGGTCTGGAAGGCAATCTCGTCGATCGTTTTGATGATCTTCTGCGTCTCCTCACTTGCCTTGTTGATCTCCTGCATCGATCCATTGATTTGTTCCATGGAATCATTGGCCTTAACGACAGTCGCCGTCACCTCTTTCATCAATAGATTGGCCTGGGCGGCATTCTCCGCATTCTGCTTCGTCATGGAGGACATTTCCTCGAGAGAGGACGACGTCTCTTCAATCGTCGCCGCTTGCTCCGATGCTCCTTCGGCCAGGGATTGACTTGCAGTCGAAATCTGGCCGGAGGCTTCACTCACCCGCTCTGCGTTTTGCGACAAGGCTTCGATAGCCCTTTTCAACGACCGGGTCACGCCGCGGTGGATGAGGAACCCGAGGATTCCCAGGAGTGCGAGTCCGATCAATACCACTGAGGCGCCGACCCTTCCAGCCGTCGAATAGCTATTTTGCATCTGAGCATTGGTCATGTCCGTTATGGCGCGGGCTGCGGCTTGAATCTTACCGGCGTTATCCCTCAGGTTGCCTGTCAGATCCCGGTTCCGCTGCCACAACTCAACGAGAGAGGATTGCAGACGATCGATCTCGGGGGCCAACTTCTGGGCTTCTTCCCATCGCCCCATGACATCCTGGTCCTTGGCGGCCAATATCAGCCCCCGTATGTTCTTTACAGCCAACTGGAGCTTGTTGCTCAATTCCGCTTCCCGCCTCTGGTACTCTTCGAGGCGGGCGAAAAGGAGAAGATCCTGGATATGCAGCTGTTTAACGTACCAAAAGGATAAATAGGTCTTGATTTCCATTCGGATGCTGCCGGTGGTCCCGTCGAGGATGTCTCCGGTCATGTTGAGCTGTGTTTCCTGCTTGTCGATGAGTGCAACGGCCACCTCAAGGATCCTCTGCAATTGACGGATCGTTTCACTGATCGTGATCTTGGCCTGCTCCGAGGTTTCGATATTTCTCGCCACTTCCTGGAACGTGGTCTCGTGCTCCCGGCTCAGTTTTTCTATCCCTTCTATCCGGGCACGAACCCCTGCATCCGCGCTGAGCTTCAGGATGCGCTCGATCGAGGCTTTTACCCCTGCAAGGACTTCATCATAGTTTTTCAACACGCTCTTGTCATTTGAGTTGATGAATTCCTTCTCGATGAGCATCATCGACAAGATGCCTTGGGAAACATCTTCTGCAGCCTGTCCCACGGCCGCCTGAGATTGAACCTTCTGAGCCAGGAACCTGTTGACGCCCGCACTGATGGAAATCCCCGATACGCCGAGGATGACGAGCAGAAGAATCCTTCCACCGATATTGGAAAATCCGACTATAGGCCGGCGCATGCGTGAAACCTCCTTGGGTTAACGGAGGGGGCCGCTTGGCCCCCTTTATACTGCGATTAGAAGTAAATTTAAGCCTTAGGGATAGATGCCCGCCGCCGCGATCAGGTTGGTGCCCGGAATCTTAAGGACGTAGGTGGACTTGGGGGAGGGAGTGGTCTCGCCCGGCTTCGGCCATGAGTAGTCCACCCAACCCTCGCCTTTCCCGTTGGCCACATTGAGGAACTCGACGAAGAACATCTTGCCGTTGGAGTCCTTCAGACCGGTCATCATTTTCCCGACAAGTTTCGGGTTTGCCGGATGTGCCAGTGTAACGCCCGTTTCGGCATCTAACAGGAACACGTAAGAATCCTTCCAGGTGAATTCACTTTTGGGGTCATTGACCTTGGCTATAGCGGCTTCAGGTCCCTGTTCCTTGACCATGGCGGCGACCGCCTTCACTTTACTCACACATTCGTCTTTCGTGGCCACTTCAGCAGCACCCACGACAGTTGCCGTCCACATGCCGAGCACAACGAAAACACCGACTTTGATCCATCGCTTCATGTTTGTTTTTTCCTTCCTTCCAGTCTCTAGCGCAGGTCTGTCAAACTCGTAGTTCATTTCCACTGCAATCGACACGTGGTCCTGAAACGCTGCCTTATAAAAAATTCCAGCCGATTATCATGTGTTGCATTTGAATAAAACAATCGGTGTTTTCGCCCGGGGACTTGAATCTAAATTCGGTGAGGCGATGGTTGCAGGCGTCCCGATCTTGAAAAATGAGAGGAGGAAGTTATGAAAATTGCGTTTTTCGGTTACGCTCAGATCGGAGGTCAAGAAGGTGGGATAAAAACCCGATTTTTGCTTGACAGCGCTAAGTCAAAAAATTACTTTTGTTCTTGACAAGTGTGCTCAGGAGTGTATAAGGCACACCAGTTCGTGGAATCCTCGGTAGGCGAGGCTCCCGCGTTGCACACAGGCCACTGCCCAAAAGCATCCAGAGATGCGGTTATGGGTAGAACAGGCACTCCCGGATTAAGGGTTTACCTAAGGTGGCTGAGGCGATTACGCCTCTTACGGCACGCGGTGCTGAAGCTTGAATGAGTGGGGAAGAAGGATTGCGGCAGTTTTTTTAGGATACTGCCGTAGGTTTGACCCTTTCCCTGCTCGAAGGTCAGGAAAAGGGTTTTTTTATTTTGGTCCTGACCTGAAGGTAATATTTCAACAAAGGTTTATGTATGAACGAAAACGAAGACCAACCTCCCAGTTGGCGCTATTTACATGCAACACAGTGGAAGTTGCGCGCGTGATCCGATAATTTGATTTCCCTTCTTTATCGCCTCACTTGACCGCTCCTTCCACAAGCAACCGGAAGAAGAGCGGAAGGTGAAAGGTGACCCTCCTGCTTCTCGACGAGAGGCAGCCGTTTCGAATCTTTCTCCTCCCTGTAGACTTATTCATAAGGATTGACCGGCTCATGGCGGGGTGTGCCTTACCTCAGGCACAGGCGCGTCCCCGAGATGAAACCGGCCAACGCGTGCGCACAATCTCGAAGGAGAGTGCTACAGGAGGAAGTCCCATGATTTCAAAAGCTTACTTTCATGCCATCGATGGCCGGATGAGGCTGGCCATCCCGGGGGTAAAAGGCTCCTGGGTAAAAGCTCAGGAGCTCAAAGACAGGATTATCCATTATCAGGGGATTAACGACGTAAGGCCGAATCCCACAACGGGGAATGTGCTGATCGTCTATGACCCGCAGCGGATATCTCAATTCGATCTGCTCAAGATTTTGTATGAGTCGGGGTATCTGCAAGACGGCAGATCCATTGCGGAAGGTTTTCGAACGGCATCCGAGGACCGTTCGGATTGGGCCGGCGCGCTTGCGCGAATTGTCCTTGAAACCCTGTTGACGGCTGTCGTGCTATGAGTCACGGGTTGGATCGTGGTCCATTAAAGAATGGCATCCAGTGTTTCGTTTGGGAAGTCATCCTTCAGCGGACCCAAGATTTTGAGAAGGGAGGACATCCCATGAGCAAGAAATCCGGAGAGGCAGCGCTATGATCAATTTGCTGGACAAGTTCACGAGTATTTTGCGCGCCGACTCTTCGAGTCCGAAAATGGTGAAGGAAGCCTCCGAGCATGAGCGCCGGTTGAATGATATTTGCCTTCTCCCGGTCCAAGAGGCGCTGGCAACTCTAGAGACCGGTCTTCGCGGCCTGAGTGCGGAAGAGGCTGAAAAACGCCTGGACGAGTATGGTCCAAACGAACTCTCACATGCCAGGCGCCTGGGATTCTTTGCCGACATCTTCCAGAGGTGCAAGAGCCCCCTGGTCGTTCAGTTGTTGCTCATTGCGTTGATTTCCGGCGTTATCGGAGAGGTCAAATCGGCCATTATCGTAAGTGCGATGGTTTTCCTGAGCGTCGGACTTTCCTATATTCTTGACCGCCGTTCGAGCAATACCGTCGATATGCTCGGCAAGCGAGTGCAGTCCAGGACCCTGGTTTTGCGGGATGGCAAGGAAACGGAAATCCGGATATCTGAAATCGTTCCGGGCGATATCGTCCTCCTGCATGCCGGCTCGATCATTCCTGCCGACTTGCGGCTCCTCAGCGCAAAGGATTTCTTCGTAAGCCAATCCGTGCTCACCGGGGAATCCATGGCAGTCGAGAAAACGATTTCAGACATGCGCGTTCACGAGCGCGCCACCTTGGAACTGTCCAACGCCTGCTTTCTGGGAAGCAGCGTCACCAGCGGCACCGCGCGCGGCGTGGTTGTGCACACCGGGACGCGGACAGTGTTTGGCTCCATCTCGGAGCGACTGACCGAGCGGCGTGAAGAAACCAGTTTCGATAAGGGAGTGCGCTCTTTTACCTGGCTCATGATCCGGTTCATGGTGGTCATGGTTTGCGCGGTCTTCTTTATCGTGGGCATGACCAAGGGCGATTGGGTGGAAGCCCTGCTGTTCGGCCTCTCCATAGCCGTGGGCCTCACCCCGGAAATGCTNNCAAAAAAAAGGTCATCGTCAAGCGCCTCCCCTCCATCCAGAATTTCGGCGCAATAGATGTGCTGTGCACGGATAAGACGGGGACCCTTACCCAGGACAGGGTAATTCTCGAGCGGCATGTGGACATTACCGGGCACATAAGCGGTGACGTTTTGAATTATGCCTACCTCAACAGCTATTATCAGACAGGCCTGCGCAATCTGCTCGACCGGGCCGTAGTCGATCATTCCGATCTGGATGCCGAACAACACTGCACCCTGGTCGATGAGCTGCCCTTTGACTTTCAGCGGCGACGCATGTCGGTCGTTGTCGACTACGAGGGCGATCACGTTCTGATATGCAAAGGGGCCGTCGAAGAGATCTACACCTGTTGCAATCATTATCAGTTAGGCGATGAAGTATATCCCCTGATTGATATGATCCGTGAGGACCTCTTCGAGGAAGTGGAACGACTCAACAAGGACGGCTACCGGGTGCTGGGGATTGCCTATCGCGAATTCCCGCGAACGAGATCCACCTATACCGTGGCCGACGAGAGCCAACTAATACTTTTGGGCTATATCGCTTTTGTCGATCCGCCCAAAGAATCGGCCGGACAGGCCATCGAGCTCCTGAGGCAGGCCGGAGTCCAGGTAAAGGTCGTCACCGGCGACAACGGCCTGGTTACCCGCAAGGTCTGCCGGGACGTCGGCCTGGAGCCAAACCGGATCATTACGGGCGCTGAGCTCGCGGCACTCTCGCCGGCGGAGCTAACCCGGTCCGTACTGGATGTGGATGTCTTCGTAAAGGTCACCCCGGCCCAGAAGGAGCAGATTGTCAGGACCTTGCGCGGCGCAGGGCGCGTGGTGGGGTTCATGGGGGACGGGGTCAACGATGCACCCGCTCTCAAGGCCGCCGATGTCGGGATTTCCGTGGATTCCGCCGTTGACATTGCAAAGGAAGCCGCGGATATAGTGCTCCTCGAAAAAAGCCTGCTTGTGCTCGAAGAAGGGATTGTCGAAGGCAGAAAAGTCTTTGCAAATATTATCAAGTATATCCGGATGGGCGCGAGTTCAAATTTCGGGAACATGTTCAGCGTTGTCGGAGCGAGCTACATACTGCCGTTCCTACCAATGCTCCCAGTGCAGGTCTTGACAAACAACCTGCTCTATGATTTTTCCCAGACCGGAATTCCAACGGACAATGTGGATGAGGAACTGATCCTCAAGCCTCTGAAATGGAACATCAGCAGCGTCAAGCTCTTCATGGTCTTTATCGGACCGGTGAGTTCCATATTCGACTATGCGACCTTCGCGCTGATGTGGTTCTTTTTCCATTGCAGCGCCTTTATTGATCCGGCCACGGGAGCGCAGCAAAAAGAAGCTCTGGCAAGCCTGTTCCAAACCGGCTGGTTCGTGGAATCACTCCTCACGCAGACCCTGATCGTTCATATCATAAGGACAAGAAAGGTCCCCTTCTTCCAGAGCCGTGCTTCCCTGCACCTGACACTGACAACCCTGACCATCATGGCCATAGGCGCATGGTTGCCGTATTCACCCTTTGCAGAAGGCCTCGGAATGGTTCCGCTGCCCCCCATTTACTGGGCCTGGATTGCTGCCTTCCTGGGTTCATACTCTGTATTGACGCACTTTATAAAGACATGGTTTTTCAAGCGTTATGGAGGAGAGTAATTATGGACAGCCTGCTTGATGCACTTCAAGAAGGACGATTGATAGAACTGCCCGATAATAATAAAGACGATGCACTGCAATTCCTTGCCCATATTATCGAGGCGATTCCCTCTCTTCCCACCGGCATCGATGTGGTCGGGCTGGTAATGGCAAGAGAGCGTTCGACGAGTTCGTCGCTTGGCAACGGCTGGGCCAGTCCGCACGTGCGCGTGCCGTTTGAAGAGGACCTCATCTGCGTTGTCGGATGGAGCCCAACGGGTATAGATTACGGCGCCCCGGACGGAAAGCCCGTATCGATTATTGCATTGTACCTTGTGCCCGAAAACCAGCGGAACCATTTCTTGCGGGAAGTTTCCATGCTGGCCAAGGTTTTAACGTCGTATCCAGGGTTTGAAAAACTCAACGCGGCCAAAGAACTCAACGAAGTCCGCGATCATCTGCTCGATCTGATCAGCACCAGCAGGGAAACGGCGGGTCCGGATACGCGGGCGCGCATGATTCAATTACAGGCAAGGCAAAGCGTTATATCAATTCCAGCCTATGACCTGGCAAATCTTGTCATTGAGCCGGTGACCATCGTATCCGGCCCCGGCCTCAAACACGTTGTGCTCGCTCAAGACCGCCAGCTTGTGGAGTATCTTGATGCGGCTCCCCGGTTGGTTGAGCGCCTTGCCTCGGAAAGCGTTTTCCAAAACGGCGGATGGCGCATTCTGAAGAGGGGAGAAACAGTCTTTCAGGGAGCTCGTGTTCTGTTCGACTGTCTTGCGATAAGGGTTGCGAACAATAATGCACCAGCAGCCACGAAGTCCTGAGAAGGACCCGATTTTTTCGCTTGACTGGGCTGTTCGTTTCACTACTGTCGCCTCCTTGACCGCTTTTTTCCATAAAGTCCGGATTGCGAAGCTGAAGGAGGCAATGACCAATCATGAGAGCTTCTAACAGGCTATGTTCATTAATTTTTCTGCTTACATTTTTATGTGCGTTCACCGGGCCGGTCTTCGGGGATGATTCCGACCCGCCTGAGCGTCCGGCAGCCGGTTCCTGCAAGGACTGCTCCGAGCAAGGGCCTGAAAACTTTCCCGATTGGTTTCCCAAGCTTCTCGGGGCGCAATATAACAACATATATCAGTACATGCCCTCTTTTCACGACCCATACGAGGGCCCGAACAGCCTGACTTTTAAAAACGGCCTGGGCAATCAGGTCACCCAAACGTATGGATTGTATTTGGGTTCACAATTGGCTCGGGGTCTACAATTATATGCAGATGGCGAGCTTTTTCAGGGAAATGGAATAAGCAACGGAATTGGGCTTGCCGGGTTCGTCAATGGGGATGTCATAAGAGCGGGGTCGTCGAACCTGCCGAAAGTCCCCTACATAGCCCGGCTGTATCTGCGATACTACTATCCTCTCTCAGGCGAAACCGAGAAACTGGAACGGTCCATGGATCAAATCCCGGGAGACCAGCCTGTCAGCAGGTGGGAGTTTAAAATCGGAAAGATGTCCGGAGCCGATGATTTCGACCTGAATCGCTATGCCGACAATAACCGTACCCAGTTCTTCAACTACGATTTCCTCTACAATCCGGCCTGGGACTATGCCGCAGATACCCGGGGCTACAGCTACGGAATCCTGGCGGCCCTGTATCAGCCGCTATGGAGAGTGGCATTTGGCGTCTATAAGATGCCTACTACCGCAAACGGCGCCGATTTCCACATGCTTGACACAGGCGAGCTGGGTTATAATTTGGAATTTACCTGGAAGCCAAACGACGCGGGTACTGTCGTCCGTCTTCTCTCCTACCTCAATGAGGCGCACATGGGCAATTACGATGATGCGCTTGCACTTGCCATTCAGACCGGGACTACGCCCAGCCTCCTTAATGTTGAGAAACCCGGAGGCATCAAATACGGCCTTGGGTTGAATTTTGAACAACCCTTGGCCGACGGCGGAGATACAGGCCTGTTCGGACGTCTGGGCTGGGACGACGGCCACCACGAGACCTTTGTCTATACGGAATGCGACCGGCATGCGAGCCTCGGTGCGCAATTGAGCGGAATCCATTGGGGAAGAGATGAAGACCGCGTAGGCATTGCGTACGCAGTTGACGGCCTGTCAACTCCGCATAAGGACTACCTCGAGGCCGGAGGGCTCGGCATCCTCCTGGGAGACGGAGCACTTAACTATGGTTTGGCACAGACCCTGGAAATGTATTACTCCATTCAATGTTGCAAATTCATTCAAATAAGTCCCGACTTCCAGTTCATACAGAACCCCGGCTATAACAGGGACAGGGGTCCCGTCGAGGTATACGGCGTGCGGTTTCGGCTAAGTTACTAAGTTACTGAAATCTTGAGAGCGATCTGCGCCCAGAACTTAACGTACGGCGAGCTTTGGGAATTTCCGTGGAAATCGAGCAGCCCGGTCTTCCAATCGTAGAAGTTCGCCTGGGAGCCGCCGGGGAAGCGAAGAACCGCGGGGGCAATCTCTCGTAGCGCTGCGGTTTTAGCCTGATTGCCAATGAGACGCTCGATCATCGGCTCAGACGAGGCGCCGGCGATTTCCGGCGGAAGTTGTCGTGCCGGACCTGCAGGCTCAAGACGAATTGCCTGTGCAGGCAACGGCTCAGCCGCACTCGTGGCGGATAGAGCAACGAATGACACCCACAACATCAATGCCGCGGCAAACATCGCGCCGTGCGGTACGGTTCTGCCGAACAATGTCCTATCTATCATTTCGGCTCCTTGTAATCTGGTCGAAAATGCGTATAAACACCAAATGGCAAGATAAGAATTACAAAGAAGCAAAGCATTCATCTTATTTTCACCCGGGCATTGCTTCGGGTTCATCTGAAGAAGAGAGGATAAAAGAAAATGGAGAGCACCACGGCTATTGAAGAAAAGACCTATCGGAAAGTAGACTGGCGTCTTATACCATTTCTTTTCCTGTGCTATATCCTTGCCTACCTCGACAGAGTGAACGTCGGTTTCGCAAAGCTCCAGATGCTCAAGGACTTATCACTGAGTGATGCTGCATTTGCAACGGGCGCAGGCATCTTCTTTATCGGGTATTTCTTCTTCGAAGTTCCAAGCAATGTCTTATTGAAGAAGTTCGGTGCACGCATGTGGATCGCCAGAATCATGATCACATGGGGCATTGTATCGGCTCTTATGATGTTTGTAAAAAGTCAGTGGGCCTTTTACGGCATGCGTTTCCTGCTTGGTTTGGCCGAAGCCGGCTTCTTTCCGGGCATCATCTTTTATCTGACTTTGTGGTATCCCTCCAGGATTCGTTCTTCCAGAACCGCCCTATTCGTCTCCGCCATTGCCGTATCAGGTGTAATAGGAAACCCCGTCTCCGGCTGGGTTATGGACATGCTCTCGGGGGTGGGGGGTTTGGCTGGGTGGCAATGGCTTTTTCTATTTGAAGGCATACCTTCAATAGCGGTCGGTATTTGGGTAATTTTCTACCTCGACAGCAGTATAGAAGATGCAAAATGGCTTACCGAAAATGAAAAGGCCCTGCTCATCAAAAATATCGAAGAAGAGGATAAACATAAGCACGAGGTAAGACTCAGCGATGCGTTTAAGAGCGGAAAAGTCTGGGTCTTGAGTGCAATTTACTTTACACTGATGATCGGCTTATACGGAATCGCCTTCTGGCTGCCAACGATCATCAAGGCATTCGGGGTCAAATCGTACCTTGGTGTGGGCCTCATAACAGCCATTCCTTACGGCGTAGCGACGATCGGGATGATTCTTCTTAGCTGGAGTTCCGACAGGACCGGCGAGAGGCGAATACATTATGTCGCTAATGTGACCGCCGGCGGGCTCGGTTTGATACTCAGCGGCATATTTGCCTCCAGCCCCGTTTTGTCCGTCATTTTCCTGTCGATAGGCACATTGGGAGTTCTGGGATCGATGCCCCTGTTCTGGCCCATCCCCTCGGCGTTTTTAACCGGTACGGCCGCGGCCGCGGGCATCGGGATCGTAAACTCGATCGGAAATCTGGGCGGCTACGTCGGGCCAAATGTTCCAATATGGGTCAAGAGTTTTTCGGCCGACCCTTCCGCTGCCTTGTATGTGATTGCCGGCGTCTTGTTTCTGGGCGGTCTTCTGGTTCTGGCATTCATCCCGAAGAGTGTTAACATTAAGCGCGTCGCGTCGCCTGAAGGCGTAAAAGCCGGAGCGAAACCAGGTTTGCAAAGCTCAAAGTTGTAATGCAGGCAGATTTATATCCGCTCGACAAATAACAGGAGGCCCTCTACGATGCAGTTTCGTTTGACTCCTGCATGGCCGATTCGCCTCGTCTGGGCTTGGATGGTTTCTTTTGATCCCAAAAGGCACTTTTAAGACCAAAAATAGAATGCTTTTGGATTAATGTCCGGTGATTTAAGCCTGTTAACTTGGTCCGAGTAGGTCCGAGTCCGACCGGTCCATTCTGACTCTATACGGTATTCTATGCTAACGGCCTAGACAGTCCTCGTCCGTGAATGAACATGGCGGCAGGTTCGGGGCCGGTGCTACATAGAAATCTCTGTAAATCATTGCGCCGGAATTGACATTTACAGCATCACTGTTTGCACAAGCAGTTATATTCTTGGTATCCAGGTTGACGACTCCGTAAAAAAGCGTTGTCGAATTTATCCATGAAAAATAGGCATTCTGTCCGGGCTTTTTTGCCAAACCCATTATGGTATGGTAATTAGTCTCAAAAATTGGCGTCATGGCTGCCGTAGTGGGTTCTATACTCACGATACTGGCTTTATAGGGGCTATCCCAACTGCCACTGCCATATATAATATAACTATTTAATTGCCCGTCACATTCTCTCCAGCAGAGGCTGTCACATAATCCATCTGCTATTGTTCCAACCACCGTAACATTTGCATTATCGATATTGACTTTGGCAAGCGCACTCTTAAGACTGGTGTAACCAGCGTTAAAATAGAGTATTACGGTATATAGAGCGTCACTTATAGGGTCATATGACAATCCTGATACATCTTGGCCGTCACTTTGCAGCGTGCCAATCAATTTAACATCCCTTGTAATTGGGTTAATGGAGTACAAATTATATGCGACTTGAGAAAGAGCATACAACATATTTCGATTATAATCATACGCCAAACCTACAAATGATTCTTCTTGCTTAAGCCATGCATGTTTTTCATTTATGTGGCCAGTGTAAGGATCGAAGGAAACTAGAACGCTTTTATCCCAAGTGATTCCTAGAATCGTCATGATCTACTCCTCTTATTTACTTGTTTTTATTTATATGCCTTCGTCCTCAAGAGGATACCTGTCCTTTCATATAAGTCTCCTAACGGTCTGTATAAACCGGTTCAACGTCCGTAGATCGGCTTCGTATCTCATAACCTCCCTGGTTCAATACATGGGTGCGAAGCGTGGTCTCATAGTCTCGCTCAATGGAGACAAGTTAATGGAGAAGGATGTTGCATAATTCAATGTCGTACCGATATGGCTTCCACATTTCGATAGGGTAGGTAGGATGATTACCTTTGTCAAGTCGCTTTCTTTCTCGAGATCCCGCCAAAAAGTGCAAAGTCAACCCCCCCAAACGCCAAACCGGTCAACCCGGGTCTCAAACCGGATCGGCCGGGTCTCAAACCGCTCAAACCGGTTCGGGCCGGTCCGACCCCATTTCACATTCACTCGTGCGATACGGGCTTGTTTTTCCGAATTTTTTCAACTACTTTATGCCTGATATTGCAGGTCCGAATCTTATCGATTCTGCTCCTATGACCATTCCTAACAATCGCACACATGACGACTCTAATTGGCCCGTGGACCCAATAAGGTGGAGACGACGACATGAAGGTCCTCTTTTGCAGCAAGGCATTTCCCAATGCTTTTGAATTGTTGAAAGTGCTCTTGCCCGATGAAGATGTTTTCAGTTGCGAGAGAGAACATGTAGTCAGGCTCGGAATGGCGACTGACGTTCTCATCCCCTTGATGCACAGGCTGGAACCTGAATTGATTGAAGGTACTGCCGCCAAATTGATCCACCAATGGGGGGTGGGGCTCGAAGGTGTCGATATCGCTGCTGCGACTGCACGCGGCATAATGGTTTGCAACGTTCCCGGAGATGCCACCGCCAATGCCGATTCTACAGCCGAACACGCTCTTTTTCTGATGCTTGCCGTTGCCAGGCGCATCCACGAATGTTTCGGCGCTTTCCATCAGGGTGCCTGGGGGACTCCGTTGGGTCAGGCTTTGGGAGGCGGCGCCGCTCTCATCGTGGGACTGGGAAGAGTCGGCAAAGCCCTGGCTCGGAAACTGGTGGCGCTAGGCATGAATGTGCAGGCAGTGCGGCGTAGTGCGAACATCGAAATGGAAGCGGCCCTGGGCCTGGTTGGCGCCGGTAATATGTCCCGGCTCTACGAGATGGCCTCTTCTGCCGATTTCGTAATTTCCACCATTGCTCTGACCGATCACACAAGGGCGCTGTTCAACAGGGACCTGTTCCGCGTGATGAAACCTTCAGCATTCGTAATCAATGTTTCACGGGGACCTGTGATCGTGGAATCGGATCTTGTAGAAGCTTTGCGGACCGGCGAGATTGCGGGTGCTGGGCTGGATGTGTACGAACAGGAACCTCTCGATCCAAATAACCCGCTTCTGATCCTGCCAAACGTTGTTGCAACACCACACATCGGCGGAGTGACAAGACAGAATTACGACGGAATAGCGAGAATCGTTACCGACAATATCTTGCGCGTGAAGTGTGGCAAAGTACCCATGTATTGTGTAAATGAATCGGCATTGAAGGCTCAAAAGGACCTTCTGAGAACAACGGGTTAAGAGCAGTCCATCGGACAGCTATTCCCGGAGCCCGTTCCCCGCAACCGAAGGCATAGCAGCGAGCAAAAACTTCGTGTTCTCCTGCCCCTTCGTGGGACTGGCGTTTGGAGCGGTCAGGACGGCCCGCCAGGGTCACGCAGAACAATAAGGAGCCACGAACGATGATTTTCCTTAGTGCATGAACGAACTGATGTCGAGCAGCGAACTTCGGTCCGTCACAACAGGGGAGCAAACCCATCCCGAAGAACTGGAACACTGCTCGGATAAGGCAGGCTGGATAGGCAGATAAGTTTACCGATGCAAACTGCCACTCGATTAGTTTGTGACTCTTGCCAACTCGTTAACATCACAAAAGATTAATGTGGGAAATACATATTGCGGTTGTCTGATATACAGCCCAAAACCCTGACAGGGAACGACTCCTCTCACCCGTTACTATCTGTCTTCGAAAAGGGCTGACGGGTTGCGCTTCGCTCCATCCATCCTGATACGGTTCTTTTCATGGTTTAGGGTGTCCCAATGGGACATGAGATGCTGTGGTGAACGCTTATCCCTTCGGATCAAGGGCGAATAAAATGCCCGTAATGGAGGGTATGATTAATGATATTCGATTTGAGCTTTGCGACCGGCATTCTTTCCTTTATTACGAAGCGATACAATCCAGCCCTGGAAATATCGCCGACAAACAAGACTCCCACCAGTCGAGCGCCGTCAGGCGAAAACACCAGTTTTCGGTAGGCATTGCGTGAGCTGGACACGTAAGTTTCGTAATTGTGACCTGTCGTGTGCACGATCCCCATGGAGACGAATGGAACGTCGGCCACTTGGGTAGCATTCATGATACCAAAGGTTCCACCATATTCAGCGGGTCTGCCGGCCATGTTATATCCGGCGCATTTGCCCATCTCAACGGCGTTGGTCCACAGTCCGGTAACTATTCTGCCCCCGGTGATGGGATCAAAGGTTACGGCGGCATCGCCTGCTGCGTAGACATTGTAGGCACTGCAAGCCTGCTGCGTAGACATTGTAGGCACTGCAAGCCGTGAAACTGTCTACCACGACGCCGCGGTCGATTCGAATATCGTCGAGACCGGCAAAGGCGACGTTTGGCCGCACTCCTTTGCCGATACAAACCATCTCACAGGCAATCATGCGGCCGTCGTCCAATAAAACTCCATTGACCCCATTGTCGTTGGACAGAATCCTGCTGGCGCTGGCGCCGGTCTCTATTTTCAGTCCAGCATTGTTCAATGCATTACGGATCAGGGTGGCATCCCCTGGTTCCATTAACTGGGAGAGGACCTGGGGCGATTGGACCACCATGGTGACTTTAAGGCCACGCTCCAACAGGGCGAAGGACGCCTTGAGATTCAACATTCCGCCACCCAGCATAACTGCATGATGCGTGCTTTCAACCCGCCCTGCTACGGCCCGGGCATCCGCCAGGGTCCGCAGGGCAAATACACCTTCGGCGTCGGTCCCCTCGATCTCCGGGGGAATATATGATCTACTGCCTGTTGCGATGAGCAGTTTATCGTAGCCGACGCGCTCCCCGCCTGGAATTTCGACCGTTTGAGCCAGGCTGTCTATTCTCTCGACTCGGGAATTGAGCCGCACCTCTATACCGACGCCCTGGTATGGCCCTTGTCCTACCAGGGCCATATCGGCGGCGCTTTTCTTGCCGCTGATCAAAAATGGAATCAAAGGCCTGAAGTAGGGCGGGTCGGGTTCATCCGAAAAAACAGTGATCGAGCCCGAGCCGCGCTTGTCGATTGCGCGAATGGCTTCGGCCGCAGCCATGCCGGCCGCGCTTGCCCCCACGATGACGTAGCGCTTTTCACTTGAGGCCACTTCTATCCCCCTTGCACTCCAAGAATTCCAGCCGATGCGGCCTGCCGCGCGTCCCTGGAAAAATCCTTCACACTCCGATAAACCAATGCCTTGGTGGGACATGCATCAACACATGCAGGCACCGCGCGTTCGGGGCAGCGATCGCACCTGTATGCTTTGTGCTCTTCGATCTGCCGTCCTATAACCCCGTATGGACATACCATCACACATGTCCAGCAGCCGATGCACTTATCGCTCTGCGTTACCACCACCCCCTCTTCGCTACGCCGGATGGCGCCGGCGATACAGGCGTGCATGCAGGGAGCATCCTCACAGTGGCGGCACACTATAGGCACGGGGGTTTTCGACAATACCGATTCCACATAGACGCGAGCCTTCGGCCGCGGTTGTTCGGCGATGGCCCCATATAAAGACCGGCTTCTGGAGTGCTCAACGGCGCAGGCCAGTTCGCAAGAGTGGCACCCCATGCATCGATCCAGCCGAACGAATATCTCTTTGGGTTCAGACATGATCAGCTCCTTACCGTGCACCTGTTGTTTGAGATACAGGCGGCAACTGTAGCCCCAAGCCGGCACGACGCTCATCGATAGCCGCGAGAAGTTTATCGGCCGCCGATTCCGGATCGAGATCAACGATAAAGTAGCCGCCGGTCAAGCCCTTCACTGTCTCCGTCAACACTTGGGTAACCAGCGGTCCACCCAGGACGGGCAGCATGACGCCAACATGGGTCGGCAAGCCGGCTGCCACGGCATAGGCGCCAATGGAAACCGCCTTTTCCGAAACCGCCTCCGCTGCTGACGCCACCACCGGAAGCTTGTCGGTATCCACCCCCAAATAGTTGGCTACGGCTACCGTCAGGGCCACGGCTCGGGAATTATCCACACAAGAGCCCATGTGTAGAACCGGAGGCAGAGGCCCACCCAGACCGTTCGCCTCTCCGACGGCCCTCAAGACTGCCCTCAATCCGTCCCCGCACAATTGATCCGTATTGGCCGGGTCCATGAACCCGTGGCGCATCAGCGCACCTGCGCCACAGCCGGTGGCGAGCACCAAAACATTTGCCTTGAGCAGTTTGCGGGCCATTACAATGAAGTTGCTATCCTGGGGGACCTTCACATTGTTGCATCCGGCGAAAAGGCATACACCCCGTATATTGCCCGCGACAATGTTATCCACAAGGGGTTTCAAGGGCTCTTTGGCATCCAGCTTAGAGAGTGCGGCAATGATGGTTTCCACTGAAAAGCCTGCGACCACAGGGGTCTTGATATTCGGAATATCCACGGATTTGTTCTTGCGTCGCCTGAAATTTGCTATGGCAATATCGAAAATCTCGTCCGCCTTTTCTTCTGCCGTTTCCTCGGTGAACGGAATATGAGTGGCGCCGGGGATCTTTCCGATTTCCATGGTTGTGATAAGCGTAGTGCCCATACATTCGGCTACCGAAGCCACCGAAGGCATGATGCATTGATAATCTACGACCATGGCGTCCAGCGCGCCTGTAACGATGGCCATCTCCTGGCTCACGGAATGGGTGCAGGCTGGAATCCCGTGACGCATCATGATTTCATTGCCTGTGCAACATATGCCGACAATGTTGATGCCCGAGGCGCCGGCGGCAATCGCCGCTTCATTCCTGCTATCGGCCCTGGTTACAAGAATATCCGACAGCAACGGATTATGGCCATGAAGAGCAATGTTTACCGCTCCTTTTTTCAGTGTCCCCAGATTGGCTTCGGTAACTCTTGGTTTTGGAATCCCGAAAAGTATGTCGGCAAGGTCGGTTGCCATGTAACATCCCGCAAGGTCGGCGACGGCGCAGCGCATTCCGCCCAAAAGCAGATTTACCGGATCGGCGTCCACCCCATAGAGCGTGCGGTGCATTATTTCGGAAATCTCATGATCGATTCCTTCAGGCACAAGGCCCAGGTCTGTCAAAACTTTTGCCCGTTGGGGGTTGACCACTGTGGCCGCCCACAGAACCGGCGTATCCTTTTGGTGGAAATCAGCCAACGCCGCATTGGCCAGGTCCAGAGCGATGTCGTTATCCGGTCTGCCCTCCACCGGAATACTCATTCGAGTTGCCACGGCCCTGAGCTTTTCCGGCTCCTTGATCGAATAGGCCCCCGTTTGACCTTTGGCCACCTTCAAAAGGGTGTGGGCCAAATGCTTGGCATGGCCGGAATGGGCGGCAGTTCCCGCCGCAATGGCCCGGTCAAGACCGCGCGCCACCATTGTATCCGCCGTTGCGCCACAGATGCCCTCGCTGGGTCCTTCGCCAAAAGGATCAATCCGGCAGGGACCCTGCAAACAATGACGACAGCACAGTCCCGCATCGCCGAACCCGCATTGGGGCTGCATGGCTTCGTAGCGGTCCCATACCGTCTTGATTTCCAATGTTGCAGCCTTGCCGATCATTTCCCGGACCGCTGGATCCATGCTTTTGGACCGAAGGTCTTTGCCGTCAGCCATGGTCTTTCTCCTTCGTAAAATTAAAAAAGTGGTTCTACACCAGAATGGATAGCCACACTATGCACAGCACCGAACGCTGGACCGAAATATCACAGCTTCATTCCTATGCGGTGATGCAACGGTCTTTGGCGCCGAGAAAAGCTTGATTGTTCCAATGATTTAAAACGCAAAGGCGTGGAAACAGAGGACACGCCAATAAGAATTGAGATTTCATTATCTTATGGCCCTGTACCTACGAGTGAAGGATGGAGGGGCGGCATGGAATCGGATATTGAAAAAACCGCTGCCCTTTGAGACAGAGTGTACTTGAAAAATGAGGGAGACGTCAATAATGAATACGCAGATTTGTGAAGGTTCAACACAGCTTGCCGGTACACGTACGTTTATAGGGATCCGAGAATTTTTGCTCTATGATTCTGAGCGTTGAGGATTTCAGCTCTCCAATTCTCAAGGCACATAGGAGCTATCGTGGCTTTCTAATGGACTTTCTGGACTTCGAAGAAAAGTAGCTTCGGTTGAATCCTCCGGAAGCCCGCAAGCCTCGTGATAGTTCAACGTGTTGATGAGAGCCAGTTCCATGCTGCGATGCAGTGGCACGGGACTCTTAGGGCTTGTCCAACGGCAAAAAGGGCAGGACCCTTTTCAGGCCCTGCCCCCCGTCAACGCTACTCCTGTTAGTGCCCGTTGGCCTCATTGGGCCATAACGTGTACACCACTATTTCGTCGACATTCGAGACCCACCGGCCCGCCGCAGTGTCGTTGGGGAGTGTGAGACGGGCAAAACCGTTGTCTCCAGCGGCGCAGGTTGTACCACAGTTAATAGAGGTACCTGACGCGCTGCTGATCGCCAGCAAGTCAAACTGAGATCCGGTCTTATGGGCCACCTCATACATTGATAGAACTGTGGCGTAGCCGTCGGTTGCCGAAATGACGACATAGCTATTCATGTCTCTCGTGTCAACGCCTGAGGCCTCGAGTACGCTTAGCAACGTGGGTCCAGTCCAAATCCCGTTGGTGTTGGTAGTCGATGAAGAAGCATTGAAGGTCTCTTGCGTCATCGCCTATAGGTCAGCGAGATTATAGGTCTGTGGGGTGATCCCCTCACCGGAAACAACGAGCAAGGTCGAGAATGGGTGTACCGTTTCCACGCCTTTTCCGATAGGAACGGCCTTGACGACATCGATGTTGAACACGTCTTTAACCGCCCTGCCCTCGCCGGCCAGGTCATATCCACCTTTCTTGTTCAACGTGAGGGTAGCCCCCGTACCGACCGGGGCGAAGTTCGTGTCCAATTCGCCCACGGAATAGAGTGCCCTGGAACCGTCCTTGCCGGTCACGAGCACATAATCGCCTTCTCTCCAATTATGGTTGCTCGGATTCATAGGGGGTGAGGGCTGACTGATGCCGCCACCGGTTCCTTCCAGCATGGTCCACAGGTCTTCTGCCGTGCAGGAGTAGGCGCCGGGGGTATTGAAATCTCCCTCCACCGTACAAGCGAAGACCGGGCCGCTCGACGAAAGGAGCATAACCAATGCTGCAATTGCCATGATAAGACCGCGATTCTTTTTCATAATTTCTTTTCCTCCTGGATTTAAGTGTGCCGCAATGCGCCGAGCCGGAATTTCTTCCCTAATGGAGGTGCTGACTCTCCTTGTCAGGCACATGCCATCACTCCATCCCATGCCCGTCGCGAAATTGTGAATTGCACTGCTCCAACACAAAACCAATGTGAAATACAAAACGAATGTGAAACACACGATAAAACCAATACCGAAATACCGCCGCCTCATCCGCTCCACCGCCTTCAAAAATGCTCAACTGGGAAGGAAGTGGGCGGGACATCGCCCGTTTTGCGGGTGGTTGCTCCCTGACCTGGTCGCACGTGCCAACCGCTTCATTTGTGAGCTTGCCTAAGATGCCATCAAATGTATAAATGTCAATATGTATTTCATAGCGTACATAACGCTTTTTCAGACTCTCTTCCCCAAGTTCGGCTGGAAAGGAAGGCGGCATGGACTAGGAAGGGCTGCTGAGCAGAAAACGATTGGTAGGAAGGAGGTCCTTCATCGCCGCCGGTTTCGGGGCCTTTGCGGTATTGGAATGATTCAGCAAGAAGGCATCGTCGGGGTGCTAAGGTCGGCAAGCGCTATTGATGAGTCTCTGACGATCCATTCGGAAATAATGAAAGCGTCCGCGCCGAAACCTGTGATGCCTACCGAAGCTATCTGGAAATCATATACAGGGAGAAATCGCCCAGGGGGGGGATCCCGTCGCGGACGGCCTGGCCACTCCAGCGCTGGACCTCCTTGTTGAGGAGGCGGGTTACGGTCGCCCGAGCCCCAATTTGCTCCTCGCACCCTTCCGCACCGATGACACAAATGTTTGACGGCTAATCGGTTTTCGTGTGCGACCGGTATGTCTTGACCCGCTTGTTTTCCCTCCATAGCTTAAAATCAGTAGGTATCACTCGGGCTCGGCGTGGTAGCTTTAGGGGCCACAAAGTTCGGAGTCCGATAGATGTACGTTGAGACGGTCTATGATACTTCTATCATGGTGTCCGATTTGCAACGTCAACAAGTACCTGAAGGAGCACGACAATGAAGATTTTAGTGACAGGGGGCACCGGCACGGTCGGTTCCAGACTAATCGACGAACTGCTCAAACTCGGCGCCGACGTGCGCGCGCTGGTTCGCAATAAAGCATCAACAAAAATTCCCAAGGGAGTTGAAACGGTTTTAGGAGACCTGTTGGACCCTGTTTCGGTTCATAAGGCGCTTGAGAAAGTCGACAAACTCTACTTATTGAATGGGGTTGTACCCGATGAGCTGACGCAGGGCCTGATCGCTCTCGGTCTGGCCAGGCGGCAGAAGATTCAGCACATCGTGTATCATTCCGTTTTTAAAGTGCAGGAGTTTAAAGATGTTCCTCACTTCGCCTCCAAATTGGCGATCGAGACCGCCCTGCATGAGAGCGGTCTGCCTTTTACGATCATTCGCCCTGGCTACTTCTTCCAGAACGACCTCGGGTTGAAGGACGCGATTACCAGGGGCGGGATGTATCCGATGCCGCTTGGAGACGCCGGCATCTCCGCTGTAGACGTCCGGGACATAGCTGAAGCCACGGCGATTGTGTTGACCGGCAGCGGCCATATCGGCAAGACCTACGACCTGGTCGGCCCCGACACTCTGAGCGGCAATAATGCAGCCGCCATTTGGAGCAAGTTGCTGGGGAAAAAGGTTCGTTATACCGGGCACGATATGGACGCCTTCGAAGCGGAGATGCGGAAGAAAGCACCGTCCTGGGCCGCTTTCGACATCCGCATGATGTTCCAACGGTTTCTGGAACGCGGCTTTACAGCAAATAACAGTGACCTTGAACCTGTGAGGAAATTGCTGGGCCACTCGCTTCGCCGGTACGAAGACTTCGCCAGGGAAGCGGCTGCAGCATGGGCTTCGGAACTTAAGAAAGCCGCATGAACCAAGGACTGGACTTTATGCAAAAAATTACTCCCTTTCTCTGGTTTGACGACAAGGCGGAAGAAGCGGCCAATTTCTATGTTGCGGTTTTTTCCGCCAGGGACGGAAATTCCAAAATAATTAGTGTGCATCCGGAAACTCCGGATGTGACACTTACAGTTTCCAATTCGGAAAGGAGGCATTTTTCGTCATGGCAAGGAAATCGAGTGTTTGCGCGGAGGCGTACCTATGTACGCCGCACAAGCAAACCCGAAGATTGACGCCGTCAGGGCGGAAAAGGACCCTTTCCGGATGGAAACTAATTAGTATCAGCCGCTACGACGAAGCGGATGCAGAAGCTTCCGGCCGGCCTGCTGGTTCGGTTATGACGGTCGCGTTTCAACTGGAGGGTCAGGAATTCGTCGCCTTAAACGGCGGAGCTCATTTCCAGTTCAACAGAGCCATATCGTTTGTCGTCAATTGTGAGACGCAGGAAGAAATCGACTATTTCTGGGAAAAGCTTTCCGCCGGCGGGGAAAAGGGCCGGTGCGGCTGGATACACAGGGACAGATTCGGTGTAACGTGGCAGGTCGTTCCCTCTGCGCTGGACGCGATGCTTTCCGGCAAGGACCCCGAAAAATCGAAACGGGTCATGAAGGCGATGCTCAAGATGGAAAAAATAGACGTCGAGACATTAAAGGAGGCGTACGAAGGAAAATAGCTTTAGCTGTAAGGAAAGCAGTATGAATATGAGAGGCGGGCGACTTTCCAGATTTGCTTGAGCGAAAAAACTTCATCTTGGACGCTTCATGTGCGAGTCTTATAATGGTGATCCTGACAACCAGTTCTTAGACGACGGCCCGATTCACCAGTGCAGTACGGCCTTGTTTTTCCGAATTTATTCAACTACCTTATGCTTGGTATTGCAGGTCCGGTTTTTTACCGATGCTGGTTTGGGAGTTCGAAATGATAAGGAGCTTTAAGATCATCGTGGAGAAACATGCTGATGGCTATGTAGCATATCCTCTCGGCCTGAAAGGGGTCGTCGTGGGTGAGGGGGATAGCTACGAGGAGGCATCGTCAGATGTGAAATCTGCAATAGGATTTCATATTGAAACTTTTGGCCCGCAAGTCTTTGATGACGTTTCTTCGGCAATCGAGGTTTTCGTAGCTGAGACAGGAGTTGCCGTCTGATAGACAAGTTCCCGGCAGATGTCCCTATCGAGGATGTCATCAAGGCATTGGCTCTCGTGAGATTTCAAGTCGTGCGAAGGGGAAATCACATCTCGCTCGTCCGAAAAAACGACGATGGTACCCAGACACCTATGACCATACCTAATCACCGATCGACAACTCGCACAATCCAGTAATTCGTTCGAGGGGCTAAGGTTGACCTTGAGAATCAAGGCTTCGACTTTGCGTACAATACTTACCCAGTCCGGCATATCAAGAGATGAATTTCTTATGGCATTCGAACGAATCTGACAATGTTCGCCATGCTCTGCAAGATACGTTGCTGTCCTTTCCTGCACTAAACCAGACTAGCCCCACGCTCCATCAGCAGTTCCCGCAAGATAGACCTGTGACATCTGTTTTCGTTTTCGCAGTAGCACCCTAAGGTCACATTGGTCTGATGAGACAGTGCAGCAAGGAGATCGAGAATCTTACTCGCATCCGGTCGGCTCATCTCGGAGCGAAACTTCTTCTTGAATACAGACCAGGACGCTTCATCTTGAGAAGATTTTCCCTCCTGCATAAGACTCTGACTTGGGGAAAGGTTTGGGAGCCAAACGTCGTAGAAGTCCTTCTTGGCGTAATCCGATTTTGGAATGCCCCGCGGGGGGCGGCGGACCGTACCAATACGAAGTCCTTCACCCTTATCTCTAGAAGATCCGAGTCTAATTATTCGAATGGACATAGATGCTCTCTTCTTTATTCATGGCGTCGATAGATACGTTGTGTCATGATCCGGAAATCTCTGAAACAATACATTGGGCTTACCCTACTTTATTCTCGTGTCGAGCTGCTTAAAATCACCTGTCTTGGCCAAGGATTCCAAGGTTTCAAAAAGCTTCTCGGGGGCGGCCACAATTTTTCTGGCCGATAGGTCCAGCCAACCACCCATACTCATTACGATTGCGGCAATCTTTCCATCAGGGCGAAAAAACTCGTTCCTCATGAGCCATCGGCTCCCATCGTCTGCAAGCCCGGCGATGGCAAGATTCACCTTCAGCTCGTCCAGCAGATTGACTTCCCTGAAATACTCAATTTCGTCTTTCGTAATGACGGGACCGATCCTGAGGCGCAAGAACTCGCTCATGGGAAAGCCGTGCTCCGCAAAGAACATCATGCGCACATCACCGGCCTTATCGAGGTAGGCGGTGTTCCTCATGTGTGCATTGAAGTCCATGTCTGCCCAGCTTGCATAGAGTTTCTTTTCATACATCACGATACTCCACGTGGATGAAAATTAATTAGCTTGTATACTATACATATCGGCAAAAAAAATTATCCGTCCAAGTCTTTGAGCAATCGCTTCAGAAGCACCTTTTCCTCAGTTGAGAGCTTTGAAAAAAGGGTCTGACCTAATGCCGCTAACTTAAGAGAAATATCTGTCCTTTCAAGTCCTTAAGCGTTTCAGGTTGATCCCGGGGGAATTGACGGTTTGGTTTGCATTTAACTTGATGCTTTGCGCAGCAGCCTACAAGGGTTACCGACATGGAAGGCCAAAGACACAGTTCAGCGTTCACCCCCGGCCCAGAAGCACTGCCGGGGCAGGCTGCGAGGCACAGAGGACACAGAGGCAGCAGGGCCACAGTTAACATATGCGCTTCGCGAGCGCTCGGCCTTGCGCGTGCTGCGCGCATGGCTGAAACTTCTCCGCGCCTCCGCGTCTCCGCGTGAGATCCTTGCGCACCCTGCGCGGGTGGCCGAAACTTTAACCGTCTTTCTCAGCCTTTCCTCCGTGCTCTGGTTTATTGTTGTCAACACTTTCTAGCCTTAAATTAGTTCTGCCCACCCGGAGGATAGGG
>OMOE01000085.1 GCA_900290365.1 Syntrophobacter sp. SbD1
CTGCCTTCGGCGGCGGCAAGACAAATCCCCCATGCCTCACTTTTTTCGAGCCTGCCCCGGACTCCGCTCCGCGGCGGGGCGTAGAGGTATTACTGACAGTTTCCGATTCCCCCCCTTTTCTAAAGGGGGGCAGGGGGGTATTAGTGACCGGTTCCACTTCCCCCCCTTTTCTAAAGGGGGGCAGGGGGGATTTTATCCCAAGTTTTGACAGGACCCACATCTCTCCAAGGAGCACCACCAGTGACATCAGGAATATTACAAACCCCGAGAAATCATGGGCAAAGCCTTCAGCGTACTTTGGTCCCCATTTTAGCCACAGGACCCCGGTCAGTGCGATTCGTGCGCTGTTCCAGAAAATGGTGAGTGGAATGGTCGATAAAACCAGGAATGCCCGCTTCCAGATCGACACACGGAAGAAATAGGCGACAATAAGGCCCAGGACGAGCAAGGGGAAGACATACCGGAGGCCGCTGCATGCTTCGACAACCTGGAGCTGGGTAACTCCGATATCGATGACGTTGCCTTCCCTGTGGGCGACGATGCCCACTATCTGAAGCATGGCCGCCGCTATTCGCGATGAGATCAACTGGAGTTCAAACGAAATCCCGCCGTTGAGAAAAGAAGGGAGAGGAAAAGTCGTCAATATTAGAGATACGGGAAAGGCCAGGACCTTCATCTTTCGCACACCCAGGTGCAGCCACAGGATTGCTACGAGTAGCAACCACGCCGAGACGTGTACCGTCCAGTAATTTCCGGACAACTCTCCCAGCCAGAAAAAAGCGATCCCGACGACCAGGGGAGCAATACCCCACCAAGTGCTTTCCACCGGCTCAGCGCTCAACGGACCGCGTTTTTCCCATATCAGGTAAATAACCACAAACGGGATTAGCCAGGCATAGGAATAGTCGCCCCCATTCCAGTTATCGAGCAGGTAGTCCACGGAAGAGCTGTAAAGCTCCCAAAACAGAAATCCGCAAATTAAAACGTAGGCGCCCAAAATGATCGGGAACTTTCGAAAGCCAACCGCAGTAGAATTTTGTTTATTCACAGGTCCCTCTTAAGTGCGCCACGAACCACGGATGGCACGGATTATCACGGATAAGATGCTTCATTTTGAGCGAATTTATCATCGGGACCGCCTATGAGAAACGGCTTCATGCACAAAGATCTTCACCGGAAGCGGATGGTGCGCTGATGACGGCAAAACCCCAATCCGTACTACTATCAGACATTTTCTTGTTTTTTTGTGCTAGATTTTCGGCTGTCCCTGTAGCGCGGGATGCGAGGAGCGCAACAGACCATCCGTGTCCATCCGTCTTGATCCGCGTTTAAAGAAATCTCTCAGAGCCTCCCCCGGACTCAAGCCTGGACTCGCGATAAAATGCAATCTCGTTGCGACCGAACAACCAGAGTGCCATCCAAAGAGCCTGCCTGTATCCAATTTCGGCAGGTTAGGACCCGAATGCAGAAAAGTTCTGCTATGATTTTTTCATCCGTGTCCATCTCAAGATCGACCGTGGCCCCTCGAATCGATCTCCGGGCTGCGGCCTGGTTGTCAATCGTCCATCCGTGTCAAAAGGTCTTTGTCTTTTGTTGCGGCTCCGCTGCTCCAAGATATTCGTGGGTTTTCCTCACCTCACCCCGGCGGTTGCCAAAATCAGTTCCAAATAACGTTTCGCCAGTGCATCCCGATCGAAGCGCTCCCTTACGAATCGAGCGCCGTTTATTCCCAATTGGTTTCCCAAGTCAGGGTCCCTGGAGAGCCGCACCACCGATTCCGCCAGGTCCTGTTCGTTTTCCGGTTCAATGCAAACGCCGCAGTTTCCCTCCTCGATGATCTCCTTGCTCTCCCCTTCGACCCCGAGAATGATGGGGCGCTCCATGGCCATGGCCTCGAAAATTTTGGAGGGAATAACGGTTTTGAACAGGTCCCGCTTCTTGAGCAGGACCATGCATGCATCGGAGGCCGCAAGTATCCCCGGCATTTGGTCTTTTGGCTGCTGAGGCAGCATGACTACGTTATCGAGCCCCATTGCGTCACGCCGGGCAAGGAGGCGTTCTCTTTCGGCCCCGCCCCCAACGAGTAGGAAAACTATATTTTCCAGCGGCCTGAGCCGATCGGCTGCTGCCAGCACGGTGTCCAAACCATGGGCCATTCCGTGGGTGCCTATATAGGAGGCTACGAATTTTCCTTGCAGGTCCAGCTTCGTCCGGAATCCATTCTCCCGGCAAAGCGGCTGATATTGCGACAAATCCGCCCCGTTGGTCAAAACGCTGATCCGCTCGGGAGCTATCCCCCTGGATTCGACGTGATTTCTGAAAGACCGGGTGACCGTGACGATCTGGTCCGCCCTGCGGTAAAGAAACATCTCAACGGCTTCCAGGGCTTTTATTACATGCCGGTTGCGTATGGCCCCCACTGCTATGATGCTTTCCGGCCACAGGTCCCTGATTTCCAGCATCCACGGCCGCCCCTTTAAAAGCGAGACCCACAGCCCCGCCATACCGCAAAAGAACTGCGGCGAGGTCGATATGACGATGTCCACCTTGTGAACCAGGCTGCTTAGAACGGTGGCCGAGACCATATATGAAAGGTAGTTGAGGGTGCGCTTCAAAAACCCCGAATTGGCGCTGAGATAGGTCGGCACCCGGAGCACCTGTATTCCTGAGACTTCCTCCCATTGCCGCATGCGGTTTTTGTAGCCGGGATAGAGGATACCGTCCGGGTGATTGGGCGCGCAGGTGATGACGGTGACCCGGTGGCCCTCCCCGACCCACCTTTTAGCGTTCTCAAATGTGCGGGAGGCCGGCGCGTTTACTTCCGGCGGAAAGTAGTGTGTCAGGAAAAGAATGTGCATGGGCAGTACATCCACCGCAGAGGCGCAGAGACGCCGAGGAAAGAAATCCAGCAGACAAATAAAATCAGCAGGCTTACATTTTATCCGTGATCATCCGCCCCCTCACAAAAGATCGGGCGCGGACTTGAAGCATCGCCTGCGCGGCCTCCGGGTGTAGCGGGAGACCCGAAACGTAGTGAGGGTCCGTACTACTATCCCTCGTTTTCTTGTTTTTTGTGCAAGGTTTTGAAGGAAGCGCAGGCATACGACTCTCTATCCGTGTTCATCCGTATCAATCTGTGCTTTCATAGTTGCTTTCAAAGTCTGTTAAATGAATTATCAACTAAGTTGCGGAATCATGAATTTGGATGGCGAAGGGCTTATCTCAACGCATAAATCATATTATCCGTGTTTATCCGTGTTTATCCGTGTCAAAAGGTCTTTGTCTTTGGTTGCGGCTCCGCTGCTCTTATACCAAGTTGCGTTCAAGACGGGTGCTTGGAGTCAAGGGGCAGGGACGGTTTTCCCCCTCTCCCGTTCGGGAGAGGGCCGGGGTGAGGGCATATCCCAGGGCATATCCCTGTTCCGTCTTGAACGCAAATTGGTATTAAAGAGATGGAGTCTACTTTGTGTGCGACGCTGATCCTTGAGGTTCGAGGTGTCCATCAGTAATGTGAGAGACAACGAAGCGAAGTTTCCCCGAAGAGGTCCGAGGGATGAGATCGGTGTATTCGAACTCTATCGCTATTTCGGGACCGAGTCTTTTCCGTGCCTCTATGAGAAGATTTTTTTCCTCGCCTGCCTCGTCATAGCCGGCGCCTTTGACAATTCTGAAAACGGCTTTGCCAGGTTCAAATTGAACGATCTGTGCTTCCAGTATATGAACGAGGTCTTTAAAAATGTGATCTAGCCGTCCTAATCGTACCCCATTGGGCAGAATCAGGTAGTCTTCCTTCCTTCCGTCAATGACATCCACCATGCGCCCCGGTCTACCACACGGGCACTGATCATCGCAAAGAATTGCGATATCGCCCGTGTCGTAGCGGATCAGGGGAAAGGCGGGATTTGTCCAGTTTGTGCCGATAATTTTGAATGCCCCATCTGCTCCGGAAACAGGGATGAATTCGATCAGGGAGAAATCTTCATCCGCATGAAGCCGCCCGTACTCGCACTCGGACAGATTCGCGACCCCCTCAACCTGCCCATAGTGCTGAAAAACTTCCGCCCCGAATGCTTCCCGGATCAATCTCCTCTGATAGGGAAGCAGGCTTTCAGCCCCGGTTGTTATTACCTTTAGCGGCGGCAGAGGCCTTATGCGCTGGTCCCTGACAAAGCCTGCAAGAAGCACTAGAATCGAAGGGTAACCGTGGAGCCAGGATACGTCGTGCTCAACGAGAGCTCTGATGTACGCCTCGGCTGTATTTTCGCGAAGGTGATACGCGCTGAACATGATCTGATGACCGGGACGGTTGACACGCCAATATGGGGGACGTGTCCTTCCAAGAGATACGATTGATCTGCCCCCGAAGTAGCCACACCACGTATCCTGGTAGATGCCATGCCAGTTCCTGTATCGCCACCATGTAGCCCACTGTTCCCTCTCCGCGCTGCGCGTCACCGGAAAGACCAACCCGCTTCCGGTAGTACCGCTGGTATGGCACCAGATAGTCTTCTCTCCGGGATTACAGTTGGAAATCTGTTCCAGGTTGTCTTTCACTTCTTTCTTGGTCAAAATCGGCAACTTGTTCAGTTCCGCCATGATGTCGGATGCCTCGATGTCGAACCCGCGTCTACTGAACTTGTCGCGCCAATATGGGGCCTTGCCTGCATCCCGCAGGAACTGTCTGAACCGTTTCAAGCGGTAGAGCTCATGTTCCTCGGCGGCGAAGAACGTGCGCTCGTTATACTCCTTGAAAAGTTCTATATATGAGCAACCGTAGCGCCGGTTGTGAAGCCGCCGGCCCTCCAGGGATATCGCCAGGTTCTGGAGAAACCCCGGCAGCCAAAGATATAATTGCTCGCGGTTAAAGAACCCGTTCATATTCGATATGTCCCGCCCAACCGAAGTGAGGTTTGAATTTGAGAAATTTTCTATCTATGATTTCTATAAAGCGGCCTCCCCACCCCGGGATATCGCTTCTTACATTCACATCTTCGGGTCTTACATGTGTAATGGGATATAGCATCTTGCCAAACGCCTCACGGATAATGGGAATCTTTCGCCAATCAAATCCCATCACCCGTGCCGCCACCATATCCACCGCGACCGCGTCGGCGCCCCCTATCACGACATTGCTCGCCACGGGTTCCCCTTGCATCGGTCCAATACCCTCCATCCCGATGGTCCCGTCGATGATTGAGTAGTGTCTCTTTGGGCCTTCGTCTCGCAGCGTCCCGTCAGGATTGCCGTATAAAAGACAGCGGTTGAGGTCCAGGGCCATGCGCCAGGTGGTGTCATTCCCATGCCAGTTGCCGCTCCGGATTACTTTGTCACCCTCTCCGAAGGCTACGGTCCCGGCAGACCTGAGCTTTTGAGAAATTATCGGCCCAAGCCCCGGTACGCCCAGCGCCAGCCGCCGCGCAAAGTGAACGGCCCCCTGTTCGATCATTTGCATGACCCTCATATCCGGGAACTGGTCGCCGTAGTCTCGGGGCGAGCCCTCCGTATGGTGTGGCAGCCAGTTCTTGTCCGCATTTATCCCTACCAGGTTTTTTAAGCTCAAGGTCACTCCGGCCTTCTTATGGGTTTTAAGCTTGGGTAGATTGATGAAAACATCGGCCAAAATCGGAGTGGCGCAAATCAGGTATTCGTGAGTTTTCCCATTGTGATGGCCGTTTACGACACTGCTGTCATAATCGGCCCCATAGTAGTGTCCTTCGCCCCGGTATCCGTAAAAAAGGCTCTGCTCCCCCAGGTTGAACGCCACTGCGCCTCGCGGGTCGCCCGGCAACCGGTATCGCTTTGTTACGATACCCGCTTCGCTCACCCATTCTTCATTGCGCAGATCGACCACCTCGATCTCGATGCCGTGCGCTCTGCGGCAGCTGCCTGCAATTCCGTCCAGATCCAGAAGCCGTGCGATTTTCTCAAAAGAGGAATCCGTCTGCGGCGCGTCGCAGATGGTAACCCGGCCCCTGCCGCCCAATCTGCGGCAGACGTATTCGCAAACAAAGCCGATGAGGGTGGGTGAGGTAATTACGCACTCCCACTGCGAGGGGTCGTTTTCCTTGCATTCCTTTACCAGGTTGGGCTTGATTACCACCCAGTCGCCAGGGCGAATGTCCAGGAATCCGAGGTCGGGTTGTGATCGCGTTACGAATACGTCCATATACTCTTAGTTCACCTGCTTTGCCCTTGCCGGCGTAGCTTTCGCACAGATGCGCGTAAGGAAGGAGAAAATTTTATGAGGCACCGTTCCAGCTATGCCCTTTTGCGTCTATATAAGTCCTGGCTGCGCATTCCGAACGGTCGCGACTCAAAAAGAGGGCGTTCTGGTTTTCTCTCATAATGCAAACGCGAAATGCCAAATGTGCGGGAGGCCGGCGCGTTAACTTCCGGCGGAAAGTAGTGTGTCAGAAAAAGAATATGCATGGTTAGTGATTAGCGATCCAGGAAAATGCGGCACCAAAGCTCGATGCAGATTATTGAAAAAATAGTATAGGCGGCATCAATTTTGCCAAGACGGTCCATCTCGATTAATTCACGCACGCCCACCGGATCGAAAAGGCCTCGCCCGCGTAAGCAAGCCTCCGATAACACATCGTCAACCATGGGTTTAAGCTCTACGCGCAGCCAGCGGCGTATAGGGGCGCCGAAACCGGTCTTGGGACGATAGATAATGCTATTAGGCAGGTAAGATTCAGCCGCCTTTTTAAAAATCCACTTTCCTGAGCTTCCGTTCTGCTTGAATTTAGTCGGTAAGGAGGCCGCTAAAGCGATAAGGTCGGGATCGAGCAGTGGGACACGGACCTCTACACCGACCGCCATACTCATCTTGTCCGTATAATTCAGGTTATGGTCGGCAAGGAAATGTCTTGTCTCCAGGTAGAGCATCCGGTTGAGTGCCGGGACATCCTTCGGCAGGCGGGCTAATGACCGCATGAGGGGGTTAGCGGTCTTGCAATCCTTCAGTTCCTCTTTTATCAGAGGGCCTGCCAGGCTGCTTACAATGGAAGGTTCAATCCAGTTGAAGTAGCTGACCAACCGTTCGTCTACTTCCAGGTGCGCGTATTGGAAAGCTTTAGCTATCCTTCTGCTGGAAGGTGTCAGAAGCGGCAGNNTTTAGCTATCCTTCTGCTGGAAGGTGTCAGAAGCGGCAGTCGCTGTGTCCAATTTCGAAAGCGCCTTCTAAGAGGCTGCGGCATCCAGTCCCAGTATCTTTCACGCGAAAGGGCCAGGTGGCGCCTGTAACCTGAAAATATGTCATCTCCCCCGGCACCGGAAAGCAGGACCTTAATGCCATGCTCTCTGGCCAACTTACTGATGAACAGCACGTTCAAAGGAGCCGGGTCGCCCTGTGGCTCATCGAGGTGGTAGATCATGGACTCCAGGTGATTTGCCATTTCGGGTCCGACATAAATCGTGTGTAAATCTACCCCAAGATGTTCTGCTACTCTTTTTGCATAGGGAAGGTCGTCCACCATCCCTTCATCTTTTGACGCCGAGTCGGAAAATCCGATCGTGAAGCACTGCAACTTGCCGTTTGTCACATGGTCCTTTGCCAGAGCAGCCACCATGCTCGAATCCAGCCCGCCGGAGAGAAATGCTCCTACCGGAACATCCGCAACCATTTGTCTTTCCACCGCCAGCCGGGTGGCTTCCCTTACCTGGACGACTGCATCCTGATAGGATATATCCTCAATCGGTTGGTGATAAGGCAGATCATAGTACCGTTTATAACTATCAATCTTCCCGTTTCTCACAGTCATCGAGTGCCCGGACTCGAGTTTTCTGACGCTCTTCAGAATCGTGTGAGGCTCCGGACTCCACAGGTACGTAAGGTAATATCCAATCGCGAGGGGGTCTAGAACCCTTTCAACACTTGGTTCCGTGAGGATAGCCTTGATTTCGCTGGCAAAAATGAAACCCTTCGGCGTCTCCGAGTAATAGAGGGGTTTTACTCCAAGCCCGTCGCGAGCCAAAAAAAGAACCCCCCGGTTTTTATCCCATAAGGCAAACGCGAAAATGCCGTTCAGTTTTGGCAGCATATCTTCGCCATAGCGCAGGTACAGGTTCAACAGCACTTCTGTATCGGACTTGCTTCTGAACCCGTATCCCCCGGCGGCGAGAGAATCCCTCAACTCACGGTAGTTATAGATCTCACCATTAAAAACGATCACAACGCTCTCGGTCACGTCCCACATGGGCTGATGGCCCAGCGGGGATAGATCTATGATGGAGAGGCGCGTGTGAGCCATCCCTATCCTTCTCTCAGCCAGCAAAAGCTTTCCCGAGTCGTCGGGACCACGGTGGGCAATCCTGTCGTTCATACGGTCAAGAAGATCGGGACTGAAGTCTCCGGAAAACCCGGCTATACCGCACATTTCAATCGCACAGCCTTTCGTGTGGCCTCTTTTTGCAACGACTGGCATCAATTACGAGGCCTAAAAGCAGAACCAATTTATGCTGTCCATTCCCATGCCCGTAATTGTCAGGGTGGTGCCTGAGACCGTGCAGGAGATGGGATTCGCGGCGGTCGCATCAGTACATACCGCTCTACAGAGAGATGGAACTGTCACAGTAGCCGCCCCGGATGAAAGCACCGCTACGCCCGAACTTCCCGTATTCCCTGTCCCTGTATTTCCTGTGCCTGCAAAATAGATAGGTTTATTGTTTATGTTATTTGTAATTGAGATATTATTACCCGCTCCAACCCAAAACGAGTAGGGGCCTGCCGCCGTGCAGTTATTGTCGGAAATAATTGAGTTATCAGTTGTACCATACTCTGATGGGCGTGTGTTCAACTCGACACAGTATTGATTTGCATTGTCAAAAATATTGTTAACAATCACCAGATGGCCAGTGCTACTGTATGACCCTAGTATATGTATATTAGCCAGGTATCCTGAATTTTGCTGAAAATGGTTATTAGCGATCAGAATATTTGCAGGGTATTCCCCATATACACCGTAGCTGCCACCAACGAATTCGTTGTTTGTTATACGAATTCCAAATGTTGAACTGTCACTTCCTGATATTGACACCGCGCTTGCAAACCATCCCCCCGGATTGAGTGAACCATTTCCGCAGTTGTTAAACCAGCTTTTATCGATTACACTATATCCATTGCTGGATAAATCTATACATCCATATGTATTGTTACCATCCCATGTTGAGAAATAACAATTTTGCACAATAGCATAGGGTGAGCCAAGAAAATGTAGTGCGATCTCAGTACCACTACCTAACCCCAAGAAATATATACCATCAAAAACAGCATTATAGGAGCCTAGCCAAAACAGCATAGCTCCCCCTGCTGCTAATGACTCCCCCTGTTGGAATACTGTGGATTTGCCGTCGCCTATAGTTTTGATACTATTAATAGTAGAAACAGTGATCCCCGTATTAAAAACGTATGTTCCCCCGTGAACTCGGATAGTTCCGCCGGTGATTGGGAGTTGAGCAATGGCCCAGGCATAGGTGCCAACAGTGTCCACCGCTCCATAGTCTGTGATGGCGGAGTCGTTGAACAGCTCGATCTCGCTCACTACCCCGGCCGAGGTCAAATATTCAATGGCTCTGCAGACGCCATTGACGGTCACGGTTTGATACGTAGCCCCTACATTTACAATGGTAGGGATGCCGTCGCCAGTTCGGGCAACCGCAAAGGCTGATCCGGAAAACATGAACGCTACCAGAATTATAATAAAAACGAATGTCTTTTTCATCTCTCTGCCTTCCGTCCTCGATAGATCCTAATGTCCAGTGTCGCACCACTGACCACATTGCCAGTAGGGCTAAATTTTACAAACCTGACCCTCGAAAGGGATTTTGCCAAAACTGAATGTTTTTTATTTCCTTGATACTATTGCATTCATAAACGGCTAAAAATACATCTTCCTCTTTCTTCGAATCCTGGGGGAATCTGCCGGCAAAACCTCCACATCTCACATTTAATTGCTTTCTGAAAGCATGTGGATTGACGGTTTTTTAAGCCGAGGCCGGGGGGGTTTTGGGCGACGCGTGGCCTTCACGGCCAGGGGCCTGAAGGCGCCCGTTTCCGTATAATCGCATCTCGATAAACTTTACGTCGATCAACAGGGGAAACCAAAGGGCCTGGAGGAAGTGAAATATGAATGCCGCCCGCCCATCCAGGAATCCGCCGCAAAAAAGATAGCG
>OMOE01000001.1:0-3761 GCA_900290365.1 Syntrophobacter sp. SbD1
CGGCGAGCCTGGCCAGCGGTCCCACCGCCCACCTGCCTCGCGCCCTGACAGCTATTGTCCTGCTCGGAACAACCCTCTTTTTTTTCCATGGCATCAATTTTCGGCAAAAAATAGTGACTCCGGAACCCCTGAGCAAATTCCCCCTAAATATCGCGCAATGGCACGGCGGACGGGAACAGATGGATCCTGAGGTCATTCGGTTTCTGAATTTGAGCGATTACACTTTGATCGACTACCGAAACACGGCCGGGCAAAACATCAATTTCTATATCGCCTATCTCGATACACAACTCAAAGGGAAGTACATGCACTCACCCACAGCATGCCTTCCCGGCCACGGATGGGTTACCAGGGAAGCGGACAGATTGCAGATTCCGGTGAGGTATGGACAGGATAACCTCAATGTAAACCGCATGCTCATGGAGCAGGCCGGCGGAAGAGAGCTTGTCTACTTCTGGTTTCTGGAAAGAGGCCGCAGCCTTACCAATGATTTTCAGGTAAAGCTCTATAACTTCTGGGATGCACTCACCCAACACAGAACCGACGGAGCTCTTGTGCGAGTCATCACCCCCATAGCCGGCAACGAATCGGCGGATGAGGCCGGGTCCCGCCTGAATGAATTTTTAAGCAAGCTCGTGCCGATTCTCGATCCATTTATTCCCGGGAAGGAACTGCAGCGGGGGCAAGATCGGCTTTCTCATGTGCAGACCCCGGCGTCACAGTGAATTTACGCAGCGATTGATTCGATATTAAAAGGTGGAGAAACCGATGAAAGCTCTGTTAGTAGCCGGCGCCAGGCCGAACTTTATGAAAATAGCGCCTATTTACCGCGAGTCTCTCAGTTACCCGCAAGTTGACTGCCGGATCGTACACACGGGGCAGCACTACGATCATTCCATGTCCGGGACCTTTTTTACAGACCTGGGGATCCCCAACCCGGATTTCCACCTTGGCGCGGGCGCGGGATCGCACGCGGTCCAGACCGCCCGGATCATGACGGCATTCGAAGCGCTGTGCGAAAAGGAGCGCCCCGACCTGGTNNTATCGTTGCCAGGAAGCTGGGCTGCAGACTGGCGCACGTGGAGGCGGGTCTTAGAAGTTTTGATATGGATATGCCCGAGGAAATCAACCGCAGGGTAACGGATTCGATTTCGGACTACTTTTTCGTTACGGAAGCAAGCGCGATAAAAAATCTTCTGCGCGAAGGCAAATCACCGGACAGTATCCATCTGGTCGGCAACGTGATGATCGATAACCTCTTCCATCAGCTCGATATAGTGGAAAAAGTGGAATATATCGAACCGCGCACATTTTCGACTTTCTCCCTGAAGCTCGAAAACCCGGACTATGCTTTCCTCACGCTCCACAGACCATCAAATGTGGACTGCCGCTGGAAATTCGAAGGGATCGTGTCGGCCTTAAACGAGATAGCTTCGGAAACAACAATTTTCTTTCCTGTCCATCCGAGGACGGCAAAGATGATCGATGAGTTCGCAATCCGGTTTTCTTCCAACGTGCATCTGCTGCCCCCGTTGGGGTTTCGGGAATCGCTTTTTCTATGGAAAGACGCAAAAGTGGTTCTGACAGACAGCGGCGGACTGCAGGAAGAAACCACGGCCCTGGGAGTCCCCTGCATCACTATCAGGGATAATACGGAAAGGCCGATCACGGTGGAAGTGGGATCTAATATCCTGGCCGGAACGACACCGGAAGGGATAATGGGTTCTTACCGGAAAAGCCTCAACGGCAGGGGAGTATCCGGGATCCCGCCTAAATGGGACGGACACGCCTCGGAAAGAATCTGGAAAGTAATTACCGAGCAGTTCTGAGTTTTTGGTTTTGAGTTTTCAGTACACCATTCAATCCATTCGGTCATTTCTCTTCACCGACCACTGACCACTGATTTCTTATGATTTATTTGTCCACACTCCTCATTTCTGTTTTTACCACGATGGCCCTTATTCCGGTCTTCAGCAGCCTGGCGGTTCAGTTGCATATTCTGGACCTCCCCGGAGAAAGGAAGGTCCATTCGCGCCCCATTCCAAGGAGCGGCGGGCTTGCAATGGCCCTGGGCGCCATAATCCCTATCCTTCTTTGGCTTCACTTCGATCACTCTTTGAAAGCCATACTCCTGGGGGCCGCAATTGTGGTTCTTTTTGGGTTTATAGACGACTCCAGGGGACTGTCCTATGTGTGGAAATTTGCCTCGCAAATAGCGGCGGCACTTGCCGTGACGTGCTATGGGGGGGTCTGGATTCGCGATTTGGGCGCACTCCTGCCTCAAGGGCTGTATCTGCCGGCTTGGCTTGGAATTCCCCTGACCGTCGTGGTGATAGTGGGCGCCACCAACGCGATCAATCTCTCCGACGGCCTTGATGGACTGGCGGGGGGGATCTCGATAATGAGCTTCATTTGCATCGCATACCTGGCCTACCTTGGGGGAGACCTCATTGTGGCCCTCCTGTCCATCGCGATGATAGGGGCCATATTTGGATTTCTGCGGTTTAACACTTTTCCGGCCACCCTGTTTATGGGTGATGCAGGGAGCCAGTTGCTTGGATACTGGGCGGTTAGCCTCTGTTTGAAGATCACCCAGGCGGACCATGGATTTAACAGTCTTCTGCCCATGATGCTGCTGGGGATGCCAATCCTTGACACCCTTTCGGTTATGCTTGGAAGAATCGCAAGAGGGAAGTCTCCTTTCATGCCGGATAAAAATCACCTGCACCACAGGCTCTTGAAACTTGGGCTTTCACATTCCGAAACGGTCATCCTGATCTATGGACTTCAGGCCTGCATGGTTACTGCCGCCTACTTGATGCGATCCGGTAACGAATGGATCGTTTTGGCTACGAGCCTGTGTTTTTCGACAGCGGTTCTGATAAGTCTTGCCGAGGCCGAAAAAAAAGGCCGTCTGATCAAACGGCATCCTTTCCTGGAAAATCTGACCAATAGCATCAGTATCCGTACCATAATCATCAAAACATCCTTCAGAGCCAGTGAAACCGGGCTTACCCTGCTCCTTGGCGTCACGGCCCTCGTGCCGCTTGAAGTGCCTGTTTATGTTTCCGCCCTTTCAGGCGGATTGGCCGTACTTGTTGCCTTGACCTGGTTCATGAAAAGGAGATGGATCGGGCGCGCCTTGAGGCTTTGCTTCTACTTTTTCATACCTTATGCAGTCTATTTGAGTGAAATGGATGCGGTCCCGCAACTGGGCACCAGATTGGCCGCTGCCTACAATGTATCGTTCGCAATACTTGTTTTGTTCATTATTATGACCCTCAAATTCACTCGGCGGACAAAAGGGTTCAAGACAACTCCCCTGGATTTCATCGTGCTGTTTGTCGCGCTCGTAGTGCCCAACCTTCCGGGTGGTCCTGTCACCGGTCATCACATGAGCCTGATTGCGGCAAAAACCATCGTCTTTTTCTTTGGCTACGAAGTCCTTATGGGTGAACTCAGGGGGGATTATAGAAATGTTGCGCTTGCATTCGTTTCCGTTCTTGCCATGGTAAGCCTGAGGGGCTTGCTCTCCTTTTAGCTTATCTAGCTTCCCCGCCTCATCACTACCCGCCATCCTCGCCGAAACTTCATGAAATCGTCACGATTGCGTAACACACTATCTATAGCATGAGGTGCTGTCCTTAATGGATACGTGGCTTTATGGCCAATGCTGTTCCCTTAAGGAAGAATCAATGTAGGGCAGGCTTTCCAGCCTGCCAGAGCGGCGGGCTGGAAAGCCCGCCCCACAAATAAACGGC
>OMOE01000001.1:3771-71216 GCA_900290365.1 Syntrophobacter sp. SbD1
TGGAAAGCCCGCCCCACAAATAAACGGTCTTAAGGCAACAGCATTGGGCTTTATGGCACTCTACGGGCGCCAGCTGTGAAGCCTTTTTACCGGGCGTGAGAGGAAAAGGAATATCGAAATGGTTCATCGCTTCAAAATTGTTTTCTCGACTCTGTTTATCTTGAGCGTCTTGTTCGTTTTCCTTGCCGTTGAACTGCCGGCAGCGGAAAAAGCCGCCATAAAAACCGGCGACAAGGTCGGGCTTCAGTTCACCTGCCGCTTTCCAAACGGAGAAATTGCCGCCAGCACATCGAGCGCTGTCGCTGCGGATAAATCCCTGCGCAAATCGGTCGTCTTTGTGCCCAGGTCCATAGACGATCCCTTGGAGGTCGCGGCGGGACAGGCCGCTGCCGCTAAGAAGTTCCCGGTTCCTTTCCTGGATGAAATAGTTGGCCGTATTGCGGCATCTCTTCCCGGAATGTCCCATGGGAAAACTCAAACCATAAAGATTCACTCCGAAAGGGCCGCGGACGTGCCGGAAAAAGAGCAATTCCTGGAGTTGGCCCGCATCAAGGCATACCCCAAAGAGATCAGGATGACCAGGGATGAATACAAGTCGCGCGCGGCAAAAGACGCTGAAGTAGGAGCGGACGTTGAAATTGATCCCCTGGTTACGGCCAAAGTGGCTTCAGTTTCGGAAAACGAGGTGGTGATTCGCACTACAGCCAAGCCGGGGGCGGTTGTCGAAACGGATTTCGGCAAGGCGACCATCCGGGAAAACGGGAATCAGATCGAGATCGTGATCGAGGCGGCCAAAGGCACGCTGGTCAGGATGGGGCCGGTCGTCGGCCGCATTTGCGATGCGCAGGACAAGATGTTCACCATAGATTTCGGCAATCCTTTAGCGGGAGAAACCCTGGCGTGTGAAGTAAAGGCCGAACCCATTTCCGGAAACAAGCTGTCGAAGAAAGAGAAATAGCAAATGTCAACAATGGTCTTTCGCGAGCGGATCGCGATTCTGGCATTATTGTGCGCTCTAATTGTTCCTTGCGCCGCCGTTGGGGGCCAGGCAGGTTCGCCCGGGATTAAAGAGGGCGATCTGGTATCTGTCAACTTCACTGCAACGACCGGCAAAGGCGAGGTCGTGCGGACGACCTTTGAGAAGAGCGCTAAGGACCCGGCTCTTCGCAAGTCGCAGTACTACGAAGCCTGCGCCGTTTTCGCCCCGGAAGACGTTATTGCCGGCCGGGCGGGCGGGTCAATCCCGGGCTTGAGCGAAGCGTTGATCGGGATGAGGGCGGGCGAAAAGAAGAGGGTTGTTTTAAAACCTGATGCAGCAAACGTGTCAGTAGACCCTGCAAAAAGAAAGGAAATGCCCTGTGTAAGGAACATGCCCAAGACGATCCGCATGTCCCCTCAAGAGTACGTGGGCGCCTTTCATTCCTTTCCCATCGTTGGAAAAGAGGTCCCCATAACGCCTTATTTCAAAGCGGTCGTTGCTGAAGTCTCGGAACAATCTGCGGTACTCGATTGTCAGATAAAAGACGGCGATCGTTTCGAAGATAGCTTCGGCACAGTAGAGATAAAGATCGATCAACAGAACGTTTCCATGGTGCTCAGCCCTCGTCTTGGATCCAATTTCCCCATGGAAGGCGGACAGTTGGGGAAAATAGTTTCATCTGACGGCATCAAGTTTATCGTAGATGCCAACAACCCCCTTGCGGGAATCCCCTTAACGGTCGACCTCGAGATAGCTTCGGTGACCGGGGCTGCGCGGTTGGACTCTCTTCAAATCAAATGGGTCGAAGATTATGACAAGGGTATCGCTCTGGCCAGGGAGCAGAAAAAACCCGCTGTCATCGTTCTTTATGCGGATTGGTGCGGTTTCTGTAAGCGGTTCTTTACCCAAACCATTCAGGACCCTAGAATCAAAACCTTCAGTGATCGCTTTGTCTGGATCAAAGTCAACTCGGATACCCAGAAAAAGTATTACGAAATGTATGAACAGAAAGGTTTTCCTTTAATCGTTATCCTGAACCGGGATGGACAGCCTATGGATCGCATGGACGGGTTTAAGGATGCGTCAGCCTTCCATGACGAATTGGCAAAGACATCGAAAGCTCTTTAGATATCCGAAAATATGGGACCTCTGAATCAACAAAAACGACTTATCTTCGTCGCCATCCTGTTCTCCATATGCGTTTGGCCGGCCGTCATCTGCCGGTGTTTCGCACAGGACGCGGCCCGGGAGGCTGTTTTCCCGATCGAAGGCTTTCTGGTCGAAGGAAACACCCTTCTGCCGCCCGAGTCCATACAGGACGTGCTGGAAGGTTTGACAGGTCCCGACAAAAAGGCATCAGACGTTGAAACGGCACGGGATAAGCTGGAGAAACTTTATCATTCCAAAGGATATCCGACAGTCCTGGTCAGCATTCCCGAGCAGAGCGTTCAGGAAGGAATCCTCCGGCTCAGTGTGGTCGAGAGCAAAATAGCAAAGGTAACTATCACCGGTAATCGTTACATGACAGCGGAAAAGATCCTCAGGGGTCTTCCCTCGCTGAAGTCGGGCAATGTCCTTTATACTCCCGATGTTCAAAAAGAATTCAGCAAGGCCAATGCAAGCCCCGATGCCAAGGTGAGCCCTTCGCTGGCCCAGGGAAACGAACCGGGAACCGTTGACGTTGACCTGAAAGTGGAAGATACACTGCCCCTGCATGCAAGCGTCGAACTGAGCAACCGTGCGAGTCTTGGCACTACCGAACTTAGGCTTAACGCCGTACTCCATTATGACAACCTGTGGCAGAGGGACCATTCCCTCTCGCTGCAGTATCAGACTTCCCCGGAGGACCCGAACCAGGTTGAGGTCGGCGCGGTGGCATATTCTCTTCCCGCCCCCTGGAACCTGAACCATCTTATTCTGTTTACCGGGGTTTATAGCGACAGCAATACCGCATTTGGCGAAGGATTCGATACGACGGGAAAGGGCCACCAGTTCGGCACGCGTTACGTAGTGCCCCTGCCCGGATTGACCAACTACACGCATAACGTCATCGTCGGGCTCGACTACAAGGATTACCAGAATATCACCCTGCAGTTCGCGAATAGTCCAAATAGTGGCAGTACTGGAGAAAACCCGGCGGTCACATATTTTCCCCTCTCGTTTGCCTACAACTCCTTCCTTACAGATTCACGCGGTGTAACGCAGTTCACCTCGGGATTGAATATGGCCCTTCGCGGGTTGATCTCCAATGAGGCGGCATTCGCGGCAAACCGGGCTGATGCGCAGGGAAACTACCTGTACGCGACGGGGTGCGTGGAACGTACCCAGGACCTGGTTGCCGGAACCAAATTGTTCGTTAAGGCCGACGGGCAGATTTCAGACGCCCCTCTCATAAATAATGAGGAATTTAACGGCGGGGGTCTCGAAAGCGTGAGGGGATACGCGGAGACCGAAGCGCTTGGCGACTGCGGTGTGCATTGCACTGTCGAACTGCGTGCCCCCGAGTGCACCGCACCGTATGGCATAGGAAACGGAAAACTCAAGTGTACGCCGTTTATCTTCTACGATACGGCGCACTTGTACGTACTGGATCCATCGCCGGAGCAGAAGGCGAGCTTCGATCTCGAAGGCGTCGGCGTCGGCGTAAGAGGCGTATATGACAAATGCCTGGAATATGAAACATGCTGGGCGACCGCGCTCTCGGACTCCGGGTCCACCCTCGTCGAGCACACCAAGCCCGGCGACAGCATGGTGAATTTCAGGGTCAAATATCTGTACTGAGACGGGGATTTAGGGATTTAGGGATTGAGGGATTTCTGAGTTCGTTTTTAATTTCTGAATTCCTAAGTTCCTGAATCTTGTCCGTAATTTTAGTCCATGTAGCAGTTTTTTGGGGGGGAATGATGAAAAAGGGACTGGCCGTTCTTTTGTGCTTGTGTATTGCCTTCCTGCCGGCAATATCCTATGCCGGAGCAGGCTCGAAGATTCCCGGTTTCTATAAGTCTTTGATGCCCCCTCTTCCAAAGCCCCCGCTGCCGAACACTGGAACACTTTTTCAGCACGGACTCAATCTTACGGTAGCCACCGGGAACAAGCCGCAGGCAGCTTCCAACCTCCTTTTAACGCCGGCTTCCACTGCCAAAACCGTCGCATCGCTGGCCACCCCACTATCGGGGGTGCCCGGTCCCGATCAGCTTCCCACGTGGACCACTGTTGGGACGGGCATCTCGAGTATCACCACGACCCCTGACCACATGGTGATCAAACAGAGCGCGCCGCAGGCAATCCAGAATTGGCAAACTTTCAATATCGGCTCTAATGCGTGGGTCCAATTCCTGCAAAATAACAATCCGAGCTGGGTCTGCCTGAATCTCATCGGCAGCCAGAGCCCGAGCCAGATATTCGGAAAACTTACCGCTCAGGGCCAGATATACCTGATCAACACTAACGGCATCCTGTTCGGTCCCACATCTCAGGTCAATGTCCATACCCTGATAGCGTCCGCACTTAACATTCAAACCAGCGATTTTCTGAACGGGACTCTGAACTTCAGCGGCGCAGGTGCTTCCAATGCCTCCGTAGTGAACCAGGGGACCATAACCACCGACACCCAAGGTTCGGTTTTTCTGCTTGGCCCCTATGTCGAAAACGACGGGACCATAACTACCAGCGCAGGCCAGATCGGCCTTGCGGCAGGGGGCCTCACAGCAGGGACCGGTATCGATATTTACCAGAACATCGGCGTGCGGAATTGGCTAATGGTTAAAGCCGTCGGTACCGCAGGAAATGCGGTCAATAACGGCCAGATGACGGCCGACACCGGCCTGATCGGGATGTACGGTGCAAATGTCGAGCAGAACGGAACGGTTTCCGCCACTACGGGTCTCCAGGTGGACGGAGAAATCGAACTGATGGCGTCGGACTCGGTTACCATTGGGGCAGGGAGCATCACGAGAACACCAGTATCGACTTCGACGGACACGGCAGTCCAATCGTTCATTATCAATCCCGGGAAGATCAGCATAATTGGCCTGGATTCCACTCATCCATTGCTGCATTTTGTGGACGACGGACTCATCCAGGCCCCATCCGGCACGGTAACTTTGCAAGCTCAAGACGGCGTCGACCTGGAAAGCGGCAGCAGCATCGACGTAAGCGGCCTGTGGATCAACATGCCTGCGTCAGCCAATACCACCCAGATTCAGCTAAACACCGTGGAACTCGCTGACTACCCCGATCAGAAAAACGGCGTTCTTAAGGGTGCGACCGTTACGGTAAATAATCTCCTTGGCTCCTCCATCGGTAATATCTCCGGTTACCTCAATACCAAGCTGGAAACCGCGCAGGAAAGAAGCCTTACAGGTGGCATGATCTCCATCACCACTCCCTCCTCTGGCGATGTCATTGTCAATCAGGGGGCTTCTCTCAATTTTTCGGGTGGAGGCACAAACTATAGCGCAGGGAATATAACAACTACGGAGTTGATCGCCGCAAACCAAACCTATGCCATCAACAACGCTCCTGAAACCCTTCATTACACAGGCATAACGAGCGTTACCAACTACGTTGACAGTTATATAGAAGGCGCTAATGCAGGTTCTCTTACACTCAGTGCCGGGCATATAGTCCTGAATGGAAATATCAATGGGGCCGCCACAGCGGGTGTTTATCAAACCAGCACCTTGGAAAAGCTCGATAAAATGGGAAACCAGAACACCCTCGGGCTTCAGGCGCCGGTTGGCGGCACCTTGATTATCGGGGTACAGCCGTCCGGTGGAGTAGTCGACCTACAGAATTTCATGGTCGATTCCGTGGTCCTGTATGGTCCCAACGACCAACTTCCCTCTAATTCGAACACTACCTATCTTTCCGCTCAAAAACTGAGCGCAGCAGGTCTGAAGAACCTGGAAATCGCCGCCAACACCTCTATTACAGTCGACGCGGATGCGGATATCTCATTGAATCCGGGGGGAAGTCTATCCTTTGTGGCAAGGGCAATAGACGTCCGGGGGGCAATCAATGTCGCGTCCGGCAGCATCAATTTGACTGACGAGGATAACGTGACTGCATTCAGCACGCTCAACGGTAGTGCCAATCCCCTCTACCAACAGATGAGTTTTTCGGGAACTGAATTAGAACAAGGCAGCCAGATCGTCGCTGCGGGCCAGCGCATCGATAATTCCCGGGCTGCTGACGGCGGCACAGGCGGCGCGGATAGTTTTGCTTATATTGGAGGTGGCTACATTGAGATCCAGGACGTGAGCTATTTTAGCCATGGCGTGATCTTGGCTGCCGGGAGCCTGGTCGATGTCAGCGGAGGATACGGCATCAGTCAGAAAGGTGTGGTAACGGGAGGAGATGCCGGATCTCTGAGCATCCAGGGCGTCGGGACCATCCTGAACGGCGCAGGTATCGTTCTCGATGGCGATTTGAAAGCCTATTCCATCCAGGGCAGTAACGTGGAGTCACAGGTCCTCCTGGAAAATAAGCTTAACCCTGGCAGCATCACCCTGCACGCCCAGGGTATCGCGGTAGTAAATCCTTCCGCTCAACCGGACCCGCAGCAAGACCAGGACATAGGGCTCATCCTGGATCAGGACCGCCTGGACAATTCTGGTTTTACCGGGATCAGTCTACAAAGCGTCGACAATATAACGATCGAACCCGGCGTCAGTCTTTCTCCTTCGATGGTAAAACTCTCCCCACCCGTTCCCGGGGCGAACAACAGTGGGAACAGCCTTGTCAGCGTTGCGCCGGGCCTGGTGGGGTCATCGTCTATTTCCTTCACTGCCGGCGTCCCAATCTGGAATACCGATCAGAATAACCAACCGGTCATCCCAGACGCCACTGCCACGGTCAGCATCTTAACCGGGGCCAAAATCAGTGTCGCACCGACCGGGTCGATCACATTGAAGGCGCCATATATCACAATAGACGGTGATTTGACCGCCCCTGCCGGCAATATCAACGCTACTGCATCGGCCGCACTCGAATTACAAAGTGGTGCGACAATATCCGCCACAGGCTATAACCTCCCTGTCTTGAAACCAATCATGCAGGGCCTCCCCGCGGGTTACACCACCCTTTCGGGTGGCAATGTCACATTGAACGCCCCCAGCCTGACTACGGTACCCGGATCGGAGATCGACGTTTCAGGGTCGTCTCCGGTTACGACCTACCTCCGTAACGGCAACGGCGTCCCCGTCGCCCAGACGGTTGCCGGCAATCCGGGGAGCATATCCATTACCGGGACTACACTCTCCTTGAAGGGAGCACTCCTAGGGCAGGCCCAACTGGCTGGGTTGCAGGGCGGCTCGTTATCGATCTCCAGCCAGGACGTCTCTAATCCGTACACTTTGGCGGCGTCGGACCTCCAAAACTATGTCAATGGCGGGTTCGATGCGCTGAGCTTCTCCAGTTGGAAGGGGCTGACATTTTCCGGCGACATGAATATTTCCGTCGCAAGGAGCCTGACACTCGATGCTCCCAGCTTTACCGGGTCCGGCAATATTTTTCTCCGGGCGCCCTTGATAAATTTGCAGGACACCTATGCTTACGGCTATGTTAAAGGACAGCCCCTTCTACCCTCCGGTAACGCTAATCTTACCCTGACTAGCGACTGGATAAACGCAACCGGATATTTTACCCTCACCGGGTTTCAGGGTGTTACATTATTCGCGGCAAATGACATCATGTTTAGCGATCAGGCATACGCCGGCTCGATCTTGCAGGGCCAGCTGTGGACATCAGCCAGTTTAACCCTGCGGGCTGACCGTATCTATCCTACCACTGCGTCTGACTTCACAATTACCTCCGGGGCGGATATCAGCATTCAGGGCAGTAGTCCGCATAATGCGTCTCCCGTCTATTCGGCAGGCGGCAGCCTCACTATAGATTCGCAGAATGGGAATATCGATATGGAGGGCGGTTACCTGGATGCGCCAATGGGACAGATTACTCTCGATGCGCCTGGAGGGACCGTCACCCTATCCAGCGGCAGCAACATTTCGACCGCCGGGTCGATTTCGGTGGATTACGGGAATTTTATTTACGGGTCTGGCAGCAGCGCTCTATTCTGGACCATTACCACTCAAGCCACCGGTTCCAGCCTTGTATCGGCCGCACCGCAGGGATCGTTGACGATTGAGGGCAAAGAAGTGCTTGCCAAGCCCGGATCGACCATCGACCTCTCCGGAGGCGGCAGCGTCTTCGCAGAGTTGTTCCAGCAGGGCCTCCAAGGCTCCGTCGATCCGTTCCAAGGTAAATATGTCATCGTCCCGAACGCTGATTATTCACTTCCAGGACAGGCAGTCTACCTGCAAGGCGCCCCGGGCCTCAAAGCCGGTGTGTATTCCATTCTCCCCGAGCAGTATGCCTTTTTGCCCGGAGCGATGGTTGTTACGGATACCGGCACAAACTTTGTCTCAGGGACCCAGCAGGTTTCCGCCAACGGCTTTCCTGTCGTCGCAGGCTATCTCACCTACATGGGGACCACCATCCAGCCTTCCCTGATGCAGGCTTTCGAAGTGCAGCCTGCAAGTTATATTTTAACGCAGGGGTATTTCAATACCTCGCAGTTTGTTGCCGGAAATGGGGGCAGCCTTAGCCTTACCGGGCAAACCACGGTAGTCGGCTCAACAATCTCTGCCGCCGCTTTGAATGGATACCATGGCGGTACAATCTCCCTGAGCGGGACCAACGCCTTCATCGAAGAGTCAAGTAGTCAAGTGCCATTGGATCCTGCATCCGGAACGCTTTACGTTGCGGCCGACACCCTGACGGGGTTCAAGGAAATCGACATCGGAAACCTCAATCAAAACCAGGGTGCGCTCACCAGCACGATCGAAATGGAACAGGGCGCCGTCCTCAATGCGGCCAAAGTGGTCCTCTCGGCACAGAACACAATAACGCTCGATTCAGGGGCACAGATCAACACGATTGATTCGAACGGAACCGGCTCGACGAGCCTGATCACTCCAACCGGTTTGCTCAACATGGAGTCAAATTCCCTTATCCATGCATCTGACCAGGTTACCATGACAATCGGCCAGTTGAACTTCCAGGGGGGCCTGCAGATCGATCACGGCGCACTCAACCTTACGGGGCAGAATATCTACTTCGTGCCCCAGGTGGGGACCTCGCCGTCCAACCCCGGCCTAAACCTGTATCTCACCAATGCCTTTTGGAGCAACTTCGGTAATTTCAATGACGTAACCATTTCTGCTTCGGGAGGCTATTCCGACGGCTCTGTTCAGGGCACGGTCGGTTTCCTCGGCGGTATGAGTCTTTCCGCCAAGAATGCCTTCACCATCAATGCGGCCAAGATTGAGGGGTTGCACACGATAGACAATAACGCCGTGGTCATCAGCGCTCCAACGATCAGTCTTTTGAACAGGGGCGGCGGTACCCCCACCAGTCCAACTTTAACTAACGCGGGTTCGCTGACTCTAGATGCTACCGGGATTTCTGTAGGAGAAGGCGCATTTCTTAACGGGTTGACACCCAGTAACCCTAACCCGAACGGCTTGCTGTTAGGCGGATTTTCTACTGTTAATTTCAACGCGAAAAACGACATCACTTTTCAGGGGAGCGGTTCCCTCGTTACCGGGGCCGGCAACCTGAACTTCGCATCGGGCCGTGTCACTACTTCGTATTATACGGATGCAAACACCCCTTACACAGCAGCAAACTTCACTATTGCAGCGACGAATGCAGCCGTTAATATCAACCCGCCCACCGGCGGGGCCGCAGCGCCGCAGTCCACGGTGAGCCCCGGCGGGTCCCTGGCAATCGACGGCAACAGCATCGACGTCAACTCGGGTGTAATTCAAATGGCCTCCGGGACCCTCACGCTTAACGGGACCAACGGCGTCACCCTGTCGGGGACCGCACAGGTTCTGGATGGAGGATGTACCCAGTCGATAACAGCCAATGGGCAAACCACCAATGTGTTCTCTCCGGGGGGCAGTGTCTATTTGACCTCGGCAAATGGTGCGGTAGCCATCGGAACCAACACGGTCATCGATGTCTCGGGAGTGCAAAAAGATTCTTCCACCGATCCGAACGACATTGGCGTCAATGCAGGCTTAATTTCCATTTATTCACCATCCGCTCCGGTCGTCCTGCAAGGGACCCTGGTGGGGAAGGAGGGGAATATCTATGCCGGCGACGGAAAGACGATACTCGCTACCGGCATCGGCGGTTCGTTTACGTTGGATACCAAGAATCTCTCCAGCATCTCCGCATCCGGCAAAACAGGGTTCTCCGCACTTAACGCCATACTTAGTAGCGAGGGATTTAACGATTCGCTCGTTATCAGGTCCAGGACCGACACATCCTTGACGATTGCCGCAACTGACACTGTAACCGCCAGGCAGTTTACACTCACTGCCGACCAGGGATCCATAGATGTCAAGGGGAATATACAAACCTCGGACCCGAATGGCGATTCGTCCGTCGAACTCTATGCGGGAAAAGATCTTACACTCGAATCCGCGATTTACGCTACCGGCTCGCAAAGTTCCGCCCACGGGGGCGAGGTCCTTTTGAGCAGCACGAGCGGGACAATATACTTTCAGCAGGATGCAAGCATAGACGTTTCAGGGGGCGGTTCGGGTCAAGGTGGAAGCGTTTATCTGAGGGCATCTCTAAACCCCACCGGTACCGATGTTAACATGAATCTTGCCGGCAGCATCACCGGGGCAAGCCAAATCCTGGCGGAAGGCGTCCTGTACGGCACACCTGCCGGAGTTTCTCCGCTACAGTATATTTATGGGACTCACACGATCACCAGCACGGATATCGGGAATTGGCAACAAGGGATCCAGAACTTCATGAATAGCCCGGGTGCCACAATCCAGGGCAGCCTTTTTTCGCATCTTACGCTGAAAAACTGCGGACCGCCCCAATTTGCACCAGGTCTCGAAATTGACAGTTCAGGCAACCTGACCGTTGGCGCTGCCTGGTACTTTAACAATATGAGTGTGCCAGTCTGGAGTGTGCCTGCCGGCATGCTGACGCTGCGCGCCGCCGGGAACCTGATGATAAGCCAAGACCTGGTGGATAATAAGGAGGACGCGTACAATGATTACTACTCGCAAACTGCGCAGACTTCCTGGGGCATGACCCTGGTTGCCGGCGCAGACTTGACCAGCTCTAACCCCACAGCTACCGTCGAACAAACCGGCGCCTTCAAAAGCGGGGTTAACGACCTGACGATCGCAGGCGGGACACTGGTTTACACCGAAAAAGCCCCGCTTCAGCTTGCGGCGGGAGGAGATATCATAGTGAATTCGGGAAACACGGCCCCGCCGATGCCCGGATACATGATTGCAGACGCATATCCTAACAGCACGATGTTTTATAACGTCGCCACGTACAGCGGCCCCATAAGCGTGACAGCGGGCCATGATGTCACCATAAATGGTGGAGCGATCCAGTCGGCCGTCGGAGACATCGATATCCATGCCGGCAATAATCTGAATCTCGCAACGATAAATGTGAATTCAGGCGGCATCAGCGAAGCCTTCACGGGCGCCATCCGTACTACGGGAGAATTGACCGGCCCCGACCTTTCAGACCTGCCCGACAATATCTCCAATTATTGGCATTATGGCAATGGAGGTAACATCTCGATTTATGTCGAGGGTAATGTGATATCCTTCCCGGCGGTATTGACCGGAAATCCCGATCTCGAAGGGTGGGACTCTTACAATAATTACGGTTTGTATGCCCAGGGCTGGTCGGCAAGCTACGGCGTCTCAAACAGTGGGATGGCTTTGCCCACGGAGGGCCTTGCGACTATGGCAGGAGGCAACCTCACCATAAATGCCGGCGGCAGCTTTTCATGCCAGGCCGGGACATTCTCTCCCATTTCTTATTCCGACTCGGTTCCCGCCCTCGCAGCAAACGACAGAGGCAATCTGATAATTTTTTCCGGCGGTGACATGGCGGGCAGATTCCTGGTTTCGGACGGCATCGGTGAATTGCACTCGATGGGCAATTTCGACAACGGTGTCACGAATCTTCCAATAGAGATGTTTGCCGCCGCAGTCCACCTAAGCTCCCAGGGCGTTATGAACGTCGGGGCAATAGTTAATCCCACCATCGCGCGTCCAGTGGTGCCGGGGGACATTGATACCGGCAGCGTCCAGGTGCCTTGGGACCTGGAATATGCGAACAGCGGCACTTACGCGTCAGTCAGCCTCACTTCGGTCACCGGCGATGTTTCGCTCTACGGCAAGGACAGCTGTTACGGCGTCTTCTCCAACGAAACGGACTACGGCCTGAGCATCCTTCCCCCTACCGTATCTATTACGGCAGGAGGAAATATCAACCTTCTCAACAATTTTACACTTGCCCCGTATAAGAACGGGAACCTTACCCTGCTGGCCGGAGGAAACGTCGACGGCCAAATGGCTGGCGGGGCCCGGGCTGAGATCCAGATGTCTGAAGCGTCGGATGCGCTCTATGGGCAGCAAAATGATAGTGTTTACGGGGTTCAGCCGGGCCTATCGGGCCTTAAAGCGCAGGAGGTTTCCGGGCTTGATCCTGCCGGGCTTCTTCACGCCGCTGACGATACCTCCGTTGTGGTGAACGCTGGTAAAAATATCGAGGACCTGATGCTTTTGATGCCCAAGCAAGCCGATATTACGGCCGGGGCGGACATCAGCGATCTTTATTACTTCGGTCACAATAATAGCTATACCTCCAACGGCGGCGCCACATACAGCTCCGATGAAGTCACAATGATAAAAGCCGGGGGCGATATTACGTTCAGTACCTCGCAAAATGCCACCTTAAACACTGGCATTATTGAGGGAGGACCGGGGACCCTAATAGTCGAGGCCGGTAATGAAGTCGATTTGGGGACCTCTGGCGGAATCCAGGTTCAGGCAAACAGCAATGATCCTTCACAGCCCGGAACCGCCAGTACGCTAATTGTCGCGGCCGGGTATACAAAGGACTTTTCCAACACTGGGAACAATGCGCAATTCTTCCAGTCTCTCCAGGTTATGGGTACCGAATACAGTGAAGATATGGCCGCAGGTAACGCTGCGGCGGCAAGCCAGGTGGTCGCTGAAGTCAGGTCCCAAATTACTTCCCTCCTTGCAAAGTCGGCTACTTCCGGAACCGGCAACGTTGATATGACCTTTTCGCAGATCGACGCCGGATCCCCGACGTCCGGCCTTTTCATTTTTACCAAGGGCAGCCTGGATGTGGGGAAGACCACGGTCGGCAACGCAGCCCAGGGAACAAGCACCGGCATCTATACGAGCCAGGGCGGGGACATAAACATCTTTGCGGAAAAAGATGTCAACGTGAACCAGTCGCGAATCATGACCTTCTATGGTGGAAACATTACCGTGTGGAGCGATTTGGGAAACATCAATGCAGGCAAGGGTTCCAAAACCATCGTCAATGCATCCGCTCCTACGCAGAAGTGTGTAAGTTACAGCGCCAGTGGCAAATGCGTTGAATATGTATTGCAATTCAGCCCTCCCTCAGTGGGTAGCGGAGTCCGCGCGGTCACCTATGCTCCAGGCTATGGGGAGCAGGCCCCTGAAGCCGGCAACATCTACCTGTTTGCGCCACAGGGAACTATCGACGCTGGAGAAGCAGGCATTGCCGGGAACAAAATTTTCCTTGGGGCCGTGCAGGTGCTCAACGCTAATAATATTTCCGCCTCGGCAGGGTCCGTGGGGGTGCCTTCGACTTCGCAAGGACTTTCAGGTCTTGGGGCCCTGTCGGGGGTAGGATCGGTCACCCAGGGCATGCAAACCCAGGAGGCTTCGGTCACGGCCGCCGCAGGCAACAGGATGGGTCAAACCGCTTCAGCCTCCGACGCCTTTTCCACCGCGTCTCTCGATGTCAGGGTGGTGAGTTTTTTCAACGTGGATCCCAACGACAGTACGTGGGAAAGCACGGATAATTAGACACGGATGGACTTGATGCGGCAGAAAGAAACCAAAAGGCTCTTTGACACAGATGGACACAGATGAACACAGATGGAAAGTTAACTGAGCAAAAGCTGGATGACATCACGGCGTCCATTATCGGAGCAGCATTCGAGGTGTCCAATACCCTGGGACATGGATTTTTCGAAGTAATTTACCGAAAGGCGCTGGTTCATGAACTCTCCATAAGAGGTCTGTCCGTGGAAGAAGAGTTTCAGTTTGATGTAATGTACAAATGGACAACGCTTGGGAGATACTTGTGTGACCTTCTTGTGGATAAATCGACAGTTGTGGAATTGAAAGCTATTGAACGGCTTAATCCCTCTCACGTCGGGCAGTTGCTGAATTACCTGAAGGCCGGCGGTCTCAGAGTCGGTTTATTGCTCAACTTTGGACGGCCAAGATTGGAATACAAAAGGGTCGTTCTATAAATAGAGACACAGTTGGACTTGATACGGGCAGACGGAAACCAGAAAGTTTTTTGACACAGATGGACACAGATAAACACAGATGAAAAGATAGCTTAGCAAACATATTTTCTACTACAATAGCAATGATATTGAAATGGTAGGATCTGGATTGGAATACAAAGTGTTATTATAAATCTATTCGTTATCTGTGTCTAAGATGTTTTGAATTAGTAAACTATTTAAATATTTGAAGGGTTAAAAGGGTTAAATTATGTATTCACGGTTCTTTATCAGTGTTAATCAGTGTTCATCTGTGTCTAAAAAGGTTTTCCATTCGTGTCCATCTGTGTCTAAAAAGTTTTTGCTTGTGGCGTCTATCGTTCTTGTCTCCATATTATCCGGCGCTCTCCAAGCGCATGCCTGGTGGGACGATAAGTGGCAGTATAGAAGAAAAATTGTCTTCGACACCACGCCTGCGGGGGCGGATATCAAGGCAAACCTCGATGATTCCGCCGTTCTCATCAGGCTTCATGCAGGCAATTTCAATTTTGCGGCCGCCAAGGAAGACGGTTCGGACGTCCGGTTCATGAGCGGCGACGACAAGCTGCCGTTGAAGTTCCAGAAAGAGGTCTACGATCCTGCTAATGAGATGGCCCTTTTCTGGGTCAGGGTCCCGCGGATCATGGCCGCTTCGAAGCAGGACTCCAGCTGGATCTACTATGGGAACAAGTCCGCGCCCCAAGCCCAGCAGGACCAGGGCGGTGTCTACGATGTCAACCAGGTGCTCATATATCATCTGGACGAAGAAGAGGGGAAACCCAAAGACGATACAGCCTATGGAAACCAGCCCTCTGAGTCCGCATCGGAGATGGGCATCCCGGCAGTGATCGGAGCGGGCTTGACCCTTAACGGTTCGGGCGACAGAATAGTCATACCCAGGTCACCCTCGTTGAACTTTTCCACCGGTTTTACCTTTTCTGCATGGGTGAGGATCTCCCAGCCCCAAAACAACGCCCGCCTTCTCTCCTGGGAGGACCAAAACCAGGGGATCGTAGTAGGAATCGATCAAACGAAAGTGTTCGCCAGGGCCACGACAGCGGGCCAAAAAATTGAAACCGGCAAAACCGCCGACCTGCCCATCGGCTCCTGGCATCACCTGGCCGTAACGGCTGAACCCTCAAAGCGCATCGTAATCTATCTCGACGGCGCAGAAATAGATTCCGTGAACCTGCCGGGCGCTTTGCCCGAACCGGCATCCGACCTGTGCATAGGGGCATCCCTCAAAGAAGGCGGTTTCTTTTCGGGAGACCTCGACGAAATCGAGTTGTCAAAAACGGCGAGATCGGCTGACTGGCTTCGGGCTGCCTTCAAAGGCCAGGGACCCGATAACCTTCTTGCCTCCGTTATGGAGGAGGAAGGTAATTCAGGCGGCGGCCAGAGCCTTACCGTTCACCTGATGGGAGTCGTTGCCCGAACGATTACCCTCGACGGCTGGATCGTCATAGGCACGCTTGTTTTTCTGGGGGCGTTGTGCTGGATTGTCTTCCTGACCAAATCGTTGAGCATCCGCCAGCTCCTCCGCAGTAACACCTCTTTTTTGGATCAACTCAAGGAATCGCCGGCGTTCGATACGCTCTATAACAGTGAGGACGACCAATTCCCGAGGTCGTCGCTATACCGGATCTATAACGCCGGCTTTGATGAATTAAAGTTAGCCCGGTCGAAAATGAACAAGGAAAATAACGGCATTTCCAAGTCCATGCTGAGTTTGATCCGATCTGCTCTCGATAAGTCCATGATGTACGAAAGCAGGCGGTTGGGCGCCGGGCTCATGGTGCTGACGCTCGGGATTTCAGGCGGCCCGTTTCTGGGTCTTCTCGGCACGGTATGGGGGGTCATGAACACCTTTGCCGGCATGGCTGAAGCCGGTGAGGCGAACCTTATGGCTATAGCTCCAGGTGTCGCTTCCGCGCTTGCATGTACGCTTTTCGGACTGCTGGTGGCCATCCCGGCCCTCTTTACCTACTCTTTCCTGACCCACCGCATCAAGGACCTAAATGCCGATATGTTCCAGTTCGCTGATGAATTCGTCATCAAGCTCGAGGGCGAGGAGTAACAAAATCCAACGCAGAGACGCAGAGACGCAGAGGGAAAATGGAAATAAACGATCTTACAGTCAAAGTCATCGGGTCAGCAATGGAAGTGCATCGTGCATTGGGGCCCGGCCTTTTAGAATCCGTATATGAGGCATGCCTCTGTCATGAATTGGGCATTACGAGATGTTCATTTTGAGCGGCAAAAACCGCTACCTGTTGCGTTTAAAGGGGTGACGCTTGACTGCGGCTATCGTCTGGATTTGATAGTTTCCGGCTCAGTGGTGGTAGAAATCAAGGCGGTTGAAGCAATTCTCCCGGTTCACGAAGCTCAGGTTCTTACTTATCTCAAGCTCGGAGGTTGGAGCGTCGGATTGTTAATCAACTTCAATGTCCCGGTACTCAAGGATGGTGTCAGGAGGATTGTCTTGGGTTTGAAGGAATGAACCCCGGAGTTTCTCTGCGCCTTCTGCGCCTCTGCGGTGGATTTTTTGCGTGAAGTTTTTTGAGGAAAACTGAAAATGAGAAAGAACCCTTACGCCGATCATGAAGTAATTGATGAAATAAACGTCGTGCCGCTGCTCGATCTAGCCTGGAACCTCTTACTGGTGTTCATGATTGTTGTCACGGCTTCCGTCCAGGGAATCAATGTCAATCTGCCAAAGGCGAGCGCGGCCACCAGTTCGGTAAAACCCACGACAAAGGCGATCACCATAACGGCTGAGGGGCAAGTCTACCTTGACACCTATGCGGTGACGATGGCCGAATTGGAGACAAGGCTCAGACAGTACAAGGCGGTGGACCCGAATCTGCCCGTTGTGATCAAAGGTGACGAAAAAATCTCCTACAAGAGCGTCATCGAAGTCCTGGACCTGTTGCAAAGACTCGAGATCACGCAGTTGGGCCTGGTGACCCAGAAGCTGGTAAAATGAAAGTAACCTTCCACCGCAGAGGCGCAGAGACGCAAAGGGCGCGGAGAACTGCCAATGCTTGTATGATTTTGCAAAGCATATCGTTCTTTGCGCATTTTCTCAGCCATCTCTGTGTTTAATCGTGAGTGGACTGGACTTAATTTCAATAAAGAGGCGCAAAGCGAGAGCGCAGGGGCGCTTTTATTCGGCTTTGGATTGATTGTTTAACTGATTTCCTCGGCGTCCCCTTCCTGTTTCCTCCCCTTCTCCCATCAGGGGGAGGGCCGGGGTGAGGGTGGGCGTCCTCTGCGCCTCTGCGGTGAGAGTGTTTTCGACTGCGCAAAGGTGGTGAAAAATAATGAAGCAATCCAACAAAAAGTCCTCTGACAAAGTCGCATGGATCGTGGGCGGCGCCGTTGCGCTCGTGCTGCTGGGCGGCTGCATATTCGTGGTGAAGCTGATCATGTCTGATACGGGACCGGCAAAAAAGATGCAGATGTCCACTGTAACCCTGGTCGCTCCTCCGCCTCCCGTAGTCAAGGAAAAGCTGCCCGAGCCCGAACCGATGAAAAAAGAAATCAAAGAGCAGGTGATCGATGCGGGGCCGGCCAAGTCCGACGACGCAAACGACAAACCTGACGAAAAGCCTGCCGGCAAGCAACTTGGCCTCGATGCCGAAGGGACTGCCGGAGGCGATGCGTTCGGACTGCTCGGAAATAAGGGCGGCTCAGGATTGATTGGCGGAGGAGGAGGTGGGGCAGGTTCGCCCTTTGGCAGATATGGCCGGCTCCTCGAAGAGGAACTCAATCGCAAGGTGAGAAAAAGGCTGGAGGGAAGCGGGGGAATTCCTAAGGGAAAACTTCAGCTTATGGTGCAGATAGATGTGGATGACCGGGGCAGGATCGTAAAGTTCAGGATCGTCTCCCCTTCGGGTGACGCCAAACTGGACAGCGTGGTTAGAGAAGCGCTCAAACACGACGGCCCTATAAGTCAGCCGCCGCCGGAAGGAATGCCCGGGGGCGTAAACGTCCGCATATCGTCACAAGGCTAGAAAAACAATTAGGAATTAGGAATTAGGAATTAATAAAAACAATTACGAATTCGCAAAAAACAATTAGAAATTAGGAATCAAAAGGCGATTTACGAACTAGGAGTTAGGATTGGGTGGGGCTGTTTTTAATTCCTAATTCCTAATTCCTAATTGATTGTTTCACGGGGGGAGTTTTAATGTTAAGGGGTATGGGGGTTCTGGGGATAGTCGCGTTGATCTTGTGCGCTTTGGCGGCCAATGCATTTTGCGAGGAGAAAAAGGCATGTGAATCGAACTGCATGGAGTTGCTCGCAGAACTCTTGAAGGCCAAGGGGGTTATCAGCCCGGATGAGGCCGAGGCCCTTAAATCGAAGATCACTGGTGGGGAGTCCCGGGATGGGGTAAAGGCCCTTGTCGGTCTTCTTAAAAATAAGGGCCTGGTCAGCGACGGCGAGGCGGACAAGTTCAATCAACTGCTTGCCAACAAGCCCACGCCGTCCCAGGAAGCCGCAAAGGCTATCCTGATCGTCCCGAGAGATCAAGCCTATGTTCAGAAGATTACCGAAAACGTTGTCTCGGAGGTGAAAAAAGATATTCATGACCAGGTCCAGACTGTGGTCGCCGAAAACGCCGGCCAGGGATTTCTGCCGGACAAGGTTGCGGAAAATCTCGCATGGTTACAGACGCTGCGTTTCGGCGGCGATGTGCGGCTGCGCGTCGAGCCTTTTTATTTCCCCGCCACAAATGGCCTGCTCCTGAACCCAAGCAGTCCGAACAGTACGACCCAACCATTTTTCAACACCAATGTCGACCGCCTGAACGAATATCTCCGCCTTCGTCTAAAAGTTGAGGGCGATATCAACGATAAGGTGACACTAGGGGTAAGACTGGCTACCGGGGACCAAACAAACCCGGGATCTGACAATGTCATTTTTGGCAATTATTACACCAAGAACGGTTTTCTCCTCGACCAGGCATATGTAAGGTTCCGCCCTGGCTGCGGTCTCGATATATGGGCCGGACGGATGGCCAACCCATTTCTTTACACTGACCTCATATATGCCTACGACCTGAATTTAGAAGGTGTGGCGGGTGCTTACAAAAGGGATATAACGAGTGAAATTACCGGCTATGTTACAGGCGGAGCTTTTCCTCTCCAGGAAATAGCGCTTTCGTCGCACGACAAGTGGCTGTTTGGCGGTCAGGCCGCCCTGGAATACAAGCCCGACAAGGAGTATTCGGTCAAATTTGGCGTTGCGCTTTATGATTATGAAAATACCGTCGGTATGGAAAACTCGCCAGGGCAGAATATTTATGACTACACGGCGCCACTCTACATGCAAAAGGGCAATACCGTTTTCAATATCGACCCCATTGTAGCGGGCGTTAACAGCAATTACAATTATGCGCTGGCCTCCGCATTTAGAGACCTCGATATTATCGGAATCATTGACGTGGCCTGCTGGGACCCTGTCCACGTAGTTTTATCGGGTGATTTTGTCAAAAATGTCGCCTTCGACGCGCAAAAGGTATCGGCCCTATCGGGAAGACCTGTTGAAGATATGCAGGATTATGCATACCGGGCCGGCTTGCTGGTTGGTTACCCTGCCCCTCGAAAATTTCTGCAGTGGAACGTGTTTCTCTACTACAAGTATGTCGGGACTGACTCTGTCGTTGATGCCTTCGACGATCAGGATTTCGCCCTGGGTGGAACGAACGCAAAAGGGTGGATTCTGGGCGCGGAATTGGGCCTGATGAAGAATGTATGGCTGACTGCCCGCTGGTTTACTTCAGATGAGATTTCCCCTTTCCAGAATTCAACCGGCCCATTTTCCGTGGACGTCTTCGAATTTGATACGAATGTGGCATTCTGAGACACGGTACGACACATAGGGAGCAGGAAGCAGGAAGCAGGGAGTTTCTTTCCGCTTCTCGCTTCCCGCTTCTCGCTTCGGTTTTTTGGAGGGTAGAAGTGGTTCGCATTATAATCAGAGTGGCGGTGGTAGTGGCTTTGGTGCTCGTCGGTCTTTTGGCCGGCCTGGGCTATGGACATATTCAGCTTGGCAGAATGCAGCAGGCCCATCAGAACAAAATCAACGAAATCAACAAAAGGATTTCCCTGCTGCAGAAAAAGGCTTCGGAAGAGCGCGTTTCCCTGTCCGGAGTGGAAGGCCGCAACCGGTCCCTCCATGCTGAAATTGACAAGCTTAAAAAGGAAAACGGGGAGCAGGCCGAAGAGGTAAAGAAACTCCAGGCCGAAGGGCAATCGTTTGAGGCAAAACTAAAAGAGATGACGGATGAAGCTGCCCGGCTAAAGGCGGCCCGCGACGAAGTGGCCGCTCAACTGGCCCAGGTCCTCCAGACCGCCACGGACCTCGGAGAGAAGGCAAAGCTGCTGGCAGCCGGCAAACAAACCCTCGAGGCCTCTTTAACCAAAGTCAACCAGGACCTGGACCTTTGCAAAAGCCACAACGCCAGGCTCTGCATCATTGCCGGCGACATGGTTGCAAAAGAGAAATCCAGGTGCACAATGGGCGGCATGCTTCGAAGCGAGCCTGTGACCCAGATCGGTAAAGTCGAGCTTGAAAGGCTCATGCAAGAGTACAAGGAAAAAATAGACCAGGAAAAGGTCCGGAATTGAGATTGCAGTATAGATATGTTTAGAGACAAGAAGGTCATCGTGGTTATGCCGGCTTACAACGCCGAAAAAACACTCAGGCAGACCCACGCGGAGGTGCTGGCCCAAGACTGCGTCGACTTGATTATAATTGTTGATGATGTCAGTCATGACCGGACAATCGAGATCGCAAGGGGCCTTTGTAAGACAAGGGTCTACGCGCACGAGAACAACCGGGGCTATGGCGGCAACCAAAAGACCTGTTACAGGCTGGCGCTGGAAGAGGGAGGCGGCATTGTCATCATGGTCCATCCCGACTACCAGTACACCCCTAAACTCATTCCCGCTTTCGTATCAATGATCGGAAACGACCTCTACCATTGCGTCCTTGGATCGAGAATTCTCGGGGGCTATGCCCTCAAAGGAGGTATGCCCCGGTGGCGTTATGTAGCCAACAGAGCCCTCACCTTCACGGGAAACCTTCTCATGGGCGCAAAGCTTTCAGAATATCATACGGGCTATCGGTGCTTTTCGCGGGAGTTGCTCGAGAAAGTCCCGTTCGACGCGAATTCGGACGACTTTGTCTTCGACAACCAGATGCTCGCCCAGATCCTCTGGCTTGGATATACGGTTGCCGAAGTAAGCTGTCCGACCATGTATTTCAAGGAAGCATCCTCAATAAACTTTAGGCGAAGTGTCGCATACGGAGTCGGCTGCCTCAAAACGGCTTGTGAGTACCGCTTGGCGAAAATGAAGCTTATTGACTCAAAGTTCTTTCCCCACGTCCACAGGTAAGCGAAAAAAGCGATGCCGGGAAGTTATGAAAAGTTCTGAGAATCGACAAGCTTCATCTGACAATGTTGCCGACGCACAGGGTTTGGTTCGCTCCGGATTGATTCCCTTGAGCCGGCAAAAGCGGCTGATCGCCCTTCTCTGTTTAGTCACCGCGATCCGCATTTTCTTTTTCAGCGCGGTGTTTCCTTTCTTCAATAACGTCGATGAGCCCTATCATTTTGACCTCATCTGGAAATATTCAATAGGCCAGCCGGTTTTTAAAACTGACCAGTTTAATGCCGATGCCCAACGCATGATCTTTCTTTTTGCCAGCCCTGAGTACCTCGATAGCGACCAACATTTTTCGCCTGTTTTTTCGTTGCCTGCGGTTGTCCGGGGCCCAGCGCTGCGCAAGTTTATAGGTTCAGATATGGACAACATCGAAGAGTATTCTCCCCCGCTTTATTATTTCCTGGCAGGCAGGTGGCTGGCCTTCGGCAGAGCAATGGGCCTCAGGGATGGCGGCCTGCTCTACTGGTGCCGTTTTTTAAACATTCCACTGACCGTGCTGATGGTTATTATCGCCTACACTCTTGCCCGAATGATTCCCTATCGTGATCCCGCCATGGTTTTTGGACTGCCTTTGTTGGTTGCATTTATGCCGCAGGACGCTTTCTATTCACTCAATTCGGATGTGTTAAGCCCTTTACCATCAGGTATCGCGTTCATTCTGCTTATCAGGGGTGTGTCAGGCATGAATTTCGCCTTGCGCCATTATGTCGTTCTTGGACTCTCCATTTCTGCAGCATTGTTGACCAAGCTTTCGAATCTCCCGCTTCTTTTCATGACGATTATTTTTCTAGCGGCGAAAGCCGTTGTTAGTGGAAGGGTGCGTATATCACCAACGAGCATTGCCAGGTTATCTGCCTTTTGTCTCTGTTTGTTGACGCCAGTAGCAGCCTGGGCTGTCAACAACTTTTTACATATTGGAGATTGGACGGGTACGAATCATAAAATACATGAGCTTGGTTGGACCTACAAACATATTTCCAACTTTCTTCCTCATCCAATTTTAAGCTTTGCAGGCATGAGCTATTTTCTCCAAGGACTTCTCCAGACGTTTTGGCGCGGTGAATTTACATGGCATCTCAAACCGTTGGCTATAGGTTATATGGACTATTTCTACTCTGTGTCTACAATTATTATGCTATTAGTAGTATTTATAGCCATAATACGAAAAGCCATTGTAATGAACGAATTAGTTATATACAAAATAAGTTTGTTTGGAATTATTTCAGCCATTTCGTTTATAGCTATCATTTCGATGATGTACGATTTTGGAGATTGCTTCTATCCATCTGCGATAAAGCCATTTTTTATCTCTGGTAGATTAATACTGTGCATGATGTTTCCTATTTTTTTGTGTTACACAGGTGGTATCGATCAGCTTACGACCAAGTACAGTAAGTTCATTAAAGCAAGAGGTATATTCGTTGTCATCGCCATTTGTGTTTTGATTTCGATAACTGAAATATATATAGCCGCTCAGCCGTTCAGATCTCCTTACAATTTCTTTCATATTCCTCTTGGTGTTATAAATTAGGTCATTTCTCCAATTCAGTTCCCCGGCCTCATCCCCTGGCTTCTCAAAAGGTCCCTGGCCTCCTCGCTGCCAAATTTTGCCGCTCTTCTCAAATCCTCAATCGCCTGGTCCTGCTGGCCAAGGCTGCGATAGGTAATGCCGCGGTTAATATATGCCAGTCCACTTTTAGGATTGATTTCGATCGCTTTGTCAAAATCTTTCAGCGCCCGGTTTGGGTTGCCAAGTTCGCAGTAGGCTATGCCACGGTTAATATAAGCCAACTGATAGTCCGGATCGATTTCGACGGCCTTGTCATAATCTGAAATTGCTTCATTCAGGTTGCCGGCGGCGACGTGAGAGTTGCCGCGATCATAGTAGGCAATTGCATATTCAGGGTCCGCCTCTATCGACATGCTGTAATCCGAAATCGCCTGCTTTTGGTTGCCCAGGGCTGAATAGGCGTTCCCGCGATCGGTGTAGGCTTTTGCATATTCGGGGCATAGCTCGATTGCCCTGTCATAATCTTCGATCGCCCGTTTTGTGTCGCCAACACCGAGGAAAGCTGCTCCTCGGCTATAGCGGGTGATACAATTATCACCCGTAACTTCCAGTGCATGATCATACAATGCGAAACTGTTTCGCCAGTAACCGGTTTGCGTCCACGTAACGGCGAAAAAGTATGAAACGATCAATGCCGACGATGCAAAAAGTATTTGACTGCGGTAACGCCACTTTTTCAACAGTTCCGGAGTTGTCCATGCCGCTGCGATGAACAGCCCCACGAGAGGAATATAGCTATACCTGTCCGCCATAGCTTGATCGCCAACCTGCACAACGCCTATGACCGGCACAAGTGTACCCACGAACCAGAGCCATCCCACGGTCAAATACCGGAATCTTTTGGCCGTCCATATAACCGTTGAGGTCACGGCTGTGAAGAACAAGACTGCCCCCAGGACCTGCCAGGACGTCCACTTCTGATAGGGATAAAAAACAGCAAGATGTTGCGGCCAAACGGTTTTTTCAACGTAGATAACATAAGAAACGAAAGCATTGGCGATTCGCCCGCCCAGCGGAATTTCCCCAAGAGATATGACGGCGCCTCCCTTTCGCTGTACAACGAATGTTACGATACAGGAAGTTGCGCTCAGGGCAAAAAGGGGCATTTTCTCCCAAATCAGATACCAATTTGAGCTCAGGAGCGGGCGGGGATAAACCCTCACCCCGACCCTCTCCCAGAGGGAGAGGGGGAGGAAATCGGAAGGGAACATGACCCCGCCCCTACGGTCGCACGTGGTTCCTCGTGTAGGGGAGGGCTTTATGCCCTCCCGAAGCACTGGATTTGAACGCAACTCCCCGGGAGGAGGTTTTTTTCCTCCAAATCGCTGTAAGGGCCAGTAGTCCAGGAGGAGCAGTACAAAGGGAAGGGTCACCAGCATCGGTTTTGCCATCAGGCCTAAAGCCAAAAATCCAAAGACGGGCAGGTAGGTCACGGCGCGCGGACGCTCAACGTAATAAACATACGCGGCCATGGTGAGCATCCAGAAAAAAGTGGAAAGAACATCCTTGCGCTCGGCAACCCAGGCGACGGATTCCACGTGAAGAGGGTGAAACGCAAACAAAGCGGCCACGAAAGCACTTTTCCACGGCGCTTTGGTCATTCGGTCAAAAACGAAAAAGAGCAGCAGTGTACTGGCAATATGGAATAAAAGATTTATCAGGTGATGCCGGTGCGGATTCAATCCAAAGAGTTGGACATCGAGCGCGTGAGACAACCATGTCAAGGGATGCCAATTTGCGGCATGACCGGTGGTGAACGCCCACCGAATTGCCTCTGCAGTAATGCCGTTTGCAATATGGATGTTTTCGGTTACGTAATAATGATCGTCGAGGTTAATGAAATCGCTGGAGGTAACGTGCCGGAATGCCGCGAGGGCAGCAAGTGTCAAGAAAAGGTAAATCAGCGGAAGTTGCTTGTTCTTTAACATTGAAGTCAATAGACTGCACCACTCCTGGATCAATTCATACCAAGTTGCGTTCAAGACGGAACAGGGATATGCCCTGGGATATGCCCTCACCACGACCCTCTCCCGAACGGGAGAGGGGGAAAACCGTCCCTGCCCCTTGACTCCAAGCACCCGTCTTGAACGCAACTTGGTATCAGTTCCCCGGCCTAATCTTCTGGATGTTCAAAAAGTGCCTGGCTTCCTCGCTGCCAAGGTCCGCCGCTGTTTTCATGTCCTTTTTCGCCTGTCCGTAGTTGCCGAGTTTATCATATAAGTTTGCTCGATTGGCATAGGCCAATGCAATTTTAGGGTCGATTTCGATGGCCTTGTCGTAATCTGAAATTGCGTGCTCGTAGTCGCCGAGGTCGTACCAAGCGTTACCACGGTTACAATGAGCATCCGCTGATTCAGGCTCCAGTTCTATCGCCTTGTCATAATCCTCAATAGCCGGCGTATTTTTGCCAAGTTTATGATAGGCAATACCACGACTCTTGTAGACCCTGGCATCCTGAGAGTTTATCTCGATAGCCCTGGTAAAATCTGCAATCGCCAACGTGTTATTGCCGAGTCTGGCATAAGCATTGCCTCTGTTAAAGAAAGCGTCCGGACTGTCGGTATTGATTTCGATGGCCTTGTTAAAATCCGCAATTGCCTGGACATAATTGCCTGATTGGGCATTGACGATGGCCCGGTTATTATAGATAAAATAATTGTCAAGGGTGACTTTCAGCGTATGATCGTAGAGGGAAATACTATTGGTCCAGTACCCGGCCTGAGTCCATGTGACTATAGAAAGACAAACAAGGATTAATCCCGAAACCGGAAACAGTATTTCTCTGCGGATGTGCCGGCGTTCCAGGAGTTCGGGCACACCCCATGCCACCATAATGAACAATCCGATCAGGGGTATATATGTATAACGGTCTGCCATTTCAAAGGAGCCTATCTGGACTATTCCTATCACAGGGACCAGGGCGCCTGCAAACCACATCCATCCTGTGGCCAGGTACGGAAACCGCTTTGCAGTCAGGATAACAGTTACGGTTACGGCGAAAAGCAAAAAAGCACATCCCGCGGGCTGCCAGAACGGCCAGGTCCAGTGGTAGGGATAATAGACGGCAAGCCTGGCCGGCCAGAACATCTTTGCTATGTACAGGACATAGGAAACGAGGGCATTCGAAATGCGAACGCCCAGCGGATAATGGCCAACCGCTTCCCCTTCGGAAGTATAGGTCAAAACGCTGAACAGAAGGATCGGGACAAAGAATGGGATCTTTTCAACAATGAGACGCAGGACGGAGGATTGAGGACCAAAGGGAAAGGACTGAGGACCAGGAGCAAAGGACTGAGGACTGAGGACTGAGGACTGAGTAAGGGCCTGATCGGCGGGTTTTTTAGGCGATTTCCTTTTTCTCTTGTTAGCGGAGAACGCTTCCCGCTTCAAACTGGTATCTTCCGTTTTGCTCGCTGCTCCCTGGTCCCTGCTTCTCGCTTCTTGCTCCCCGCTTCCCGCTCCCAGCCGCTGCAGAGGCCAATAGTCCAGGAGCAGCATTATAAAGGGAAGGGTTACAAGCATGGGCTTGGCCATCAAACCCATGATAAAAAGTGCCAAGACGCACAGATAGGTCCTAAGCCGCGGACGCTCGACGTAAAATACGTAGGCGGCCAAAGTCAGCATCCAGAAGAAAGCGGACAGGACGTCCTTACGCTCGGCTACCCAGGCGACGGACTCCACGTGTAGAGGGTGCAGTGCAAACAAAGCGGCTACGAAAGCGCTCCTCCAGGGCGCGTTGGTCATCCGGTTTAAAACGAAAAAGAGCAGCAGCGTGCTCGCGATGTGGAACAAAAGGTTGGTCAGATGATACCCATGCGGGTTTGATCCAAAAAGTTGAACATCGAGCATAAGGGAAATCATTGTCAGAGGATGCCAGAAGCCGGCGTAGATGCTGTTGAAAGCCCACCGGACAGACTCCGCCGTTATACCATTTGCGATATGGGGGTTTTCAGTCACATATAAGGGATCGTCTAAAGAAATGAAATCGCACCGGGTTACCTGCCAGAACGCCGCCAAGGTAGCAACCGTCAAGAGAATATAAATCAGCAGGACCTTATTTTTCGACATGAAGCCCTCCCCTGCGGACGAGCCGCGCGGCAATTCTGTAGGGGAGGGGTCTATCCTCGCCCGGTCTTTAACGCAACCTGGTATTAAATTCATCTCTGTGTCCTTGGCGCCCCTGCCGCTAAACCCACGGGTTCTTAATGGTTTTGGGTGTCCCGGCGGGACATGAAATGCTGTGGTGAACGCTTAGAGTATCAGTCCATTCCCTGAACCATCTGCCGCGCCTTTTCTGCCAGGGCCGGGTCTAGACTCTTGATCCGGTCCAATTGACGCCGGGCGGCAACGGAGTCGCCAAGCTGAGTGTACCCGAGCAGAAGGTTGTAATGGGCCCCTGCGTAATCAGGCTTGATCTCAACAGCTTTAGCCCAGCAACGAACGGCATCGTCGATTCTTTCCTTTTGAGCCAGCAGGCTCCCGAGATTGTTCAGAGCTCTCGCGAAGTCCGGGCGAACCCTCAGTGCCTTTTCATAATGTTCTATCGCCTCGTCGATCATTCCCTGCGTCGCAAGCTCGACCCCCATGTTGTAGTAGGTCATGCTAACGTTGTAGTTGGTTATCTCGAACTCCGGGCGCACCCTTAGCGCCTCCTCAAAATGCGCCATTGCCTCCTGGTGTTTACCCTGTTTCGAGAGAAGCGAGCCGATATTGTTGTGGGCCATAATTGAGCCGGGATTTCTACTAAGGGTTTCGCTCCACAGCGTCCACGCGTCGGCATACATGTTCCCCTGCCGCCAGGTTATCACGGCCAGGATGGACACAATCACGGCCGCTGCCGCTATGAAGGGTCTCATATGCTCCCGGTGATGTTTGGAAACATACCGGCAGACTGCGGCCACGGCCAGGGTGATGGGGCCGATGGTTGCGAAATATTGAAAATGGTCGGCAACGTAAGAATAGCGAAACGGGAAGACATCGAAAAAGCCCAGGGCCGGGAAAAGCGTAATTGCAAAGAAGAGCGCCGCCGCGAGTGGACCCCGCCCGATACGGCCTCGGGCCAGCCAAAGCGTAAGCAGCACAACTGCAGCGGCCAGAGGGTAAAGGTACTGCCACCAAACTCTACCGTCTATCACCCAGCGCTCGTAGTTGAAACACAAATTTGCCGGCCACAATAATTTCCAGGCATAAAACCAGAGCACACGGCCGGCCACGAGAAAGCGTTCGATAAAACTAAGGCCCCAGTCTGCTCCATGCGCGCCGACGTGGGTGTGTTCCAGCCACGCGGTCAAAAGGCCCATCCCTGCGCCAACTACGAAAAGAGGCGCCAGGCTAAGCGCTTCGTCCAGTGTAACCCGCCCCCGTTTCCACCAGAGCACAACGAGAAGAGCGGCGGGCAGCGTGCACGTCACCGTCTTGGACAAAAGGGCGCATCCGAACAGGAGCAGTCCGGCGAAATAGCAGAGCAGATTTTCACGGGAAGTCCCCGGCTCAAAAGCCCTACTGGGGCAGGCTATGAAGCCGCGAAGCCGGGTGGTAAAATCCCCCCAGCCCCCCTTTAGTAAAGGGGGGGAATCTGAATCGGTCATTGACACCCCCCTGCCTCCCCTTACAAAAGGGGGGTGATTGGTCTCCCTCTCCCCGCGTGCCCTCTTTTTTAGAGTCTGCTCCGGGGGCGCGGGGGTGTTAAAGGCCGTTTCCACTTTCCCCCCTTTTCTAAAGGGGGGGAGGGGGGATTTTGTCCGTCCCCTGGTCCTCTTCGTGTCCTGCCGGAGGGGCGCAGCAGTGCTGTGCGCCGCCTCACCCTGCCCTCCGGTCATATTCTTCGTGTTCTTCGTGCCTCCTTCGCGCTCTTCGTGACCTCTTTCCAGCCTGCCGACCCCGTAAAACCTGAGGAGGGCGATGGATGAAAGCATATAAAAGAAACCGGCGAGCACATTTTTGCGTTCAGAAATCCAGGCCACAGTCTCTACGTTGACCGGATGCACTGCAAAGACCATGGCGGCAAGCCACGCTCCGGGGATCTGCAGCAGGAGAAGCAGATAATACAGGAGGCAGGCCGTGCAGGCGTGAAACAAAACATTGACGAGGTGGTAGCCGAATGGGTTCAAGCCCCACACCTGGCGCTCGATCCAGAATGTCGTGAACACAAGGGGATAGTACTGGGGGCTGGCATGCGGTTCGGTCCATATGCGCGCCAATCCCCCGGCCGTTTCCAGGGTCTTGTTTGTCGTTACGTAGTCGTCATCGTCCCAAATATAGCCGCCTTTTAAGGCGGAAGTATAGGACAGGACGGTGAGCGCCAGAAGCAGGAGGATCTTCCAAAGCCTGGGGCGTGCTTCCGCGCTTGAATCAAGTTCCAATTTCCGCTCCATATCTTAAACGAACCAGAAAAGGCGTTGAAATCATCCGTTTTTCATAACAAGCAGCATATATGAGATAAAGTCGTTACAGTTGAGCAACGGTGGCTTTACATTTCCGTGAAACTTTGCATAAGTTCGGGCAGCCTGCCGATCTCTCTCAACGGGCAGGCGGATATCTTTTCATTCACGGGGAAACTGTGGAGGCCGGGGTATATAAGCCAGAGATGATCGAGGTTCAAGTCTTCCAGTGCAATCCGCATCGATTTTGAAATTTTCGGGGCCTCGCTGAATTTGAATTCAACCCCGAAGCGCCGGCCACGAAAGGGAAAGAACAAGTCAAGTTCGGAGCCGCTGTGAGTAGCCCAATAAAAGGCTTGCTGAGGCTTTACGATCTGTAAAGTCTGCTCTAAGGCGAATCCTTCCCAGGAAGCGCCTAAACGGGGATGCCCTGTGAGGCTGTGCAAGTCGGGGAGGTTTAACAGGCTGTGGAGAATCCCCGAGTCGCGCAGGTAGATCTTGGGCGCTTTGACTTGACGCTTGCCAATGTTCTCATGCCACGGTTGCAGTTGTCTGACCATGAATGTCCCGGCGAGAATGTCGAGGTAAGACCTAACTGTTTTGTTTGAAAGCCCCATGGAACGGCCCAGTTCCGAAGCGTTCCACATCTGTCCGTGGTAGTGGGCCAGCATGGTCCAGAAACGGCGCATGGCCGGTGCGGGAATGGAAATCCCCAACTGCGGGATGTCGCGTTCGAGGAAGGTCCGAATGAATCCTTCTCGCCAAATCATGCTGTCGTCATCGGATTGAGCCAGAAAAGAGCGGGGAAATCCACCACGCAACCATAGCGTTTCAAGAGAGTCGCCCCCGGTCTCGAGCAGGTGAAAGCCTGAGAGTTCCAGGAATTCCACTCGCCCGGCAAGTGTCTCGGAAACATTTTTTACAATATCAGGCGAAGCACTGCCCAGAATAATGAAACGTACTCGATTTTGCGGACGGTCGACAAGGACACGCAAAACATTGAACAAGTGCGGCATGACCTGCACTTCGTCCAAAATTACAAACCCTTCGAGCGCCCCGAGCATCATCTCGGGATTCTGAAGCCGCTGCATATCAGGCTGGGACTCAAGATCGAAATAGATTGTGGCTTTACCTTCACCAAAAGTACGGGCGAGAGTTGTTTTGCCGCACTGCCTGGGACCGAGAATTGCGGTTATGGGAGACCGCCGCACGGCGTTGTGCAATTGTTCGAGGTAGGATGTCCTGTCAATCATGGGCTAAATATTACCATGAAAAGTGGAAATTGACATCCCAATTTTCAATGAACTACCTAACCCAAGCGGTTTAGGCTGAAGGCTTTAAGGTTTTAAAACCTTCAGTCCATCAACCTTCAGCCTTTTAACCCTCCTTATGGCCCTTTCCGCATGCGCTCCATAAGAAAAGAGCCTGGCGCAAAACGCCAGGCTCTTTTCTTTCTTACTACCAAATCAGCTTCTTTTCACTCTGCCGTGTGACCGCTCAAGAGAGCTCACACGGGCAAGGCGGCAGATCCTAATCCGGGCTTGCCGGGGTAGACGTACCCGTGTTGACGGAGGGATATGTACTGCTGGTACCCTTATAAAAATTCAGTTCGCTGCTTGCTCCGTAGGTGGCGCCCCTGGGCGTGCCAACGGTGCTGTTCAGAATGTCGCCGGGCTGGTTAATGGCGTAGACCATCATTTCGAAGAGATCGATCAGCGGCTGCTCGCAATAGCCGCCGCCCGTGCAACCGCTGGTGCTGAACGCAGGCGTGTACATGCGGTTGATTGTCCAGAAATCATCGTAGACGCCGTCGTGCATTGCGATCCTGGAAGCTCTTACGCCATTGTATTTGACTTGCTTATAATCGGTTGCATCAGCATTGTCTGAATCCATATAGCCGACGCCGCCGCCCGCATCTGTAGGATTCGCATCGTAGTTGCCCCCAGAGGCGGTCGCATCGGCGTTGGCCCAGTTGAGGCAGTTTTTCATGTCGCCCGTTCCGTTGTTAAAGTAAATGAAGGGCGATGATGACGCCTTGGGAACACCGGCCACGCTGGGGTTATATTTGCTTACAGGGTGGGTGCCCCAGCCGTTTCCATACATAACGCCCCAGTCCAGCGTTGCCATGGTGCCCGATCCTGCGTGGCGAAAGCAAAGGGCAACAGCCTTTGACGGCCAGAAATCGGAGCCGAACTGATTCCAGTTCGTGATTTGGCCGCTGAAGAGCGCCACCGCCTGGAGTCGTGTGAGGTTGTCGATGGTCTGGGCAGTGCAGAGGGCGTTGGCGCCGCCAAACTGACCGCCGACTCCGGCAGTACCGCCGCACCAGGAGTCATCGTAGCAGAGCTGGTCATAGCCGCTCCATTGTGAGTAACCATTGGCGCCTGCTGCGTTGCAGCGATAGGACTTTACACCGGGATTTACATAAAAAGAAAACGGGTAAGCAAGGGGCGTTTCAGGCTGGTTTACGGGTGTGCCGCCGAGCATGGCGGTGGCGGGAATACCCGCGCCCGTAACACCATTCGGATTAACGACAGCGTTCGCACTCGCACTATAAGTACCGCTAACCGGCAGAGGCACGGACGTGTAATTGATAGTTGTATTAGTTGGTAAATTAAATGCACTGGTAACGCTGATGCCGCCGGTCCCGAAATTATGGGTTACAACCGATCCGGTGTGGTTGGGTCCGAGTACATAACCCGTGCTCTTCTGAATGAAGGCGGTGGATTCGACATCGGATGTGCCGAAATGAATAGGCTGGCAAACGTATATGGCGCTGCCTTTGCTACCCACGGTGCCGCAGGCGCTGCCGGCGCCGGTGGTGCCGGGTCCATTACAGGTAGCCACGGGGCGCTGGAAGCCGTTGCTGTTGTCCGTGGTGCCCTCGGAGCAGGGGTTGCCGTAGCCGTTGTTGGGCGCGTCATAGACTCCGAGTACGGAATCAACTCCGTCCCACGAAGCCTTGTTGGAGTAGGAGAAGTAGATTGTCGTAGAACTACCGTCGGCAGTAAAGGTGGAGGGTACCGCCGTGAGTCCGCTGGTTTTGAGGCTCGTCGAATCGGGGAGATAGTCATTGCTCGACGTCTGGGTCCCGTCCTGGGGCGGGAGATTACCCACGTTGGCCAGCGCGGAAGGACAGGATGTGCCGACTACTACTGAACTGTTGTTGTCCGATGTTATGTACGGTCCTGTGCATCCGCCGCAGCCAACAATATCCATGAGATACGTACAGCCATAATTGGTCCAGAAATTATATTGCGCGGTGGCGCCGTAGAGGTTGATATAGGTGGCCGCGTCTGCCGCGCCGGCAAAGGCGAAAACAGAAGCGCCAAGGATAAGGCCGCCCTTGGCTATTTTCTTGAGTAAACTGGCTTTCATTTGCATTCTCCTGTGTAATTAAGTCCGCTTTAGAAAAGAACAGCTGATTTTTATCCAACTCAGCTTATTCTCGCGTCCGCGACATTTCACCTTCTGCCTTAAGGAGAGGGCAGGGGCGAGGGTTGATGGCCCCCCTCTGTTTCCTCTCCCTCTCCCTTTGGGAGAGGGTAGGGGTGAGGGCCGCGATTAGAAATTAAAAACGTTCTTTCTCCTGATACCGATCAGTCCGAGGAGTCCCGAACCGAAAAGCAGAACGCTTGCCGGAATGGGGGTAGTAGGAGGGATAGCTTGTTCGGTGGTTGTGAGAGTGTAGTCTTCGAGGGTCGTACCGCTGTAAACGGCGGTTAACTGGGTGTTAAGGAGAAAGGCTTGCGCAACACCGGTATGAGCGGCGCCGGGGGTTGCCACGTAGTAGATGCCCTGGGTTGCGGTGCCGCTGGCCAAAGTTGCCTCGCCGTTGGCGGTTTTTAATAGAGAAGCGAAATTACTCTTGTTAGTTCCGTTGCCGTCAACGGTGTCATAGTAAGTGCTGGCATCTGAATCTAGAGCCCAGGCGGTGTTGGTGGCGCTGTAATTAGAGTACTCGCCGTAGAGGCTGGAAAGTATCCCTGCGAGACCAGATTGCTTGTTAGTATTCGCTGTGGCGCCTGCTGCTCCCGAGCCGCTGACCCATACAGACCCGTTTCCGCCATTGAGGGCATCATTCTCTGCAAAATAGGCGACATAGAGGTTGGATCCGGCGCTGGAACTGAGGCCGGAAAATTGGCTGTTGGTCCCGCCCGTGAAGAGGTTGACCGAATTGGACTGCAAAGAACCGCCCTGGACGGCGCTTTCGGTGCCAAGGTCGGTCGCCGCTTCTATACTAACAGCACCTGCACTGACCTGATAGACTACCCGGATCATGTCGCCGTTCGTCCAGGGTGTAAAATCTGCCTTCGCCTGGCCGGCCAGGCCAAACACCAAAAGGGCCGCTGCCGCAATTCCAAGATACTTTTTCATCTTTTCCTCCTGAGAAAGAAATAAGCTCATGTTCTCTTTCTCCCAAGGCAACCCAGCTACCCGGCACTTTTCCTTTAATATGCAGGATGATTTCATTATCGCGAACCTTGAGCTCGCTTTCCTGCCTCTTGCTATTGCCGGGTCTGTGGCTTTCCGACACCCGGTCTCCCGGGCTTTGGCTTTGTCTAAGGACGGGCCGATTTGTTCAGCCCACACTAATCAATGACTATTAAACTGCTGCCAAGGTCTTGTAATTGCTCCGTCACCTCCTTCCAGATCCGAGCCGCAGGGCCAAAAAAAAGCCCTAATCATGCTCTTGCGAGTTCATGATTAGGGCTTTCTGGTCCGAACATTTTCAGTTCGTCAGCAAAGTACCCTAAGTACAGTGGTCAGTGGCTGGTGGTCAGTGGTTAGAGTAAATCCTTTTCGACCGCCTAAGACTGTCCACTTAAAATTAATAATGTCTTAATTTATTTTTTCAAGATTTCTTCAAACTTCTCGATCTTTCCGAGGTTCCCCTGGCTGAAGTTCAGTTTAATGTAGCCCGTAAACTCACCCGTCACGAGGCTGTTTATGATCGACCAAAGCTTTGTGAGCTTGTCGGTCTTCTTCGGTGTGCTTTTCTGCTCGATGCAAGTCTGCATTTAAAAAAATACCGCAAAATGTGTATGCCGAATTGATAGCCCCATGAAAACAGGGCCAAGATTAGCGGCTAATTGTTACATAACCATGACGTAAAAATTAAGATTGGGTGAACAGCGGAGGAGTTTTCAGTTTTGCGTTTTGAGTTTCACTCCCCACCTTACCCTTTATCTACCAGGTGGGTAGGGAATATGAGGGGGTTTTGAGTGCTTTGTTTTCTTTTAACTCAAAAAACTGACAAGTGAAAACCAAAAACTGCATTATCGAGTTTAGAGTTTTTTCAGTTTTTAGTTACTTCTCATTCGCTCGCTTTTCTCGACACCTAAACGCAACCTGTTCGCAACATAGCCGTAATCAGAACTCAATATATAAGAGTTTTCAGTTTTGAGTTTGGAGTTTCGAGTTAACTCAAGACTGACAATTCAAACTGTATCATCGGTTTTTGGTTTTGGTTTAACTCAAAACTAAAAACTGAAAACTCAAAACTATATCATCGGAGTTGGTATGAAAGCAGTGTGTGGAATCGTTCTGGCGGGATTGATGGTGGTTTTCATTTTGAACGGGTGCAACGCCGAGCAGCCCAAAATTGCCGTGGTCGATATGGCCAGGGTAATGGGCGAGTCACAGGAAGGCAAAAAGGCAAACGCCGAACTCGACGAACTGGTCAAGGAGAAGAGGGCGGCCGCGGTCCTGAAGGCCGAAGAAATAGACAAGGCAAAGAAGGCCCTCGATAAAGAACCTGCCGCCACCAGGAAAAGCAGGGAAGATGAGCTTGTGAGGATGAGCGGCGAATATCGAAAAATGGTTTCAGCATCCGAGACCGAAGTCCGGGAAAAGGCCGCAGCGCTGAGATCGGGCCTGCTTAAGGAAATAAAAAGCATAGTGGATACCGTCGGCACAGAGGACAAATACGTCTTGATCGTCTCCGCTGAAAACGCCCCCTATTTTCAAAAAGCCATTGACGTCACCGACAAGGTCATCACGAAATACAATGAATTGCAAGGTACCAAATAGCTTTAATCCACCCCCGGACGGAAGCGCTGCCGGGGCAGGCTGCGAGGCGCAATGTTAAGGGGTATGGCGGTTCTGGGAATAGTCGCGTTGTTTTTGTGCGCTTTGGCAGCCAATGCATTTTGCGAGGAGCGAAATGCAGGTGAATCGAACTGCATGGAGTTGCTCGCCGAACTCTTGAAGGCCAAGGGGATTATCGGTCCGGATGAGGCCGAGGCTCTTAAATCGAAGATAACCGGTAATGAGTCTGCGGAAAGTGTAAAGGCGCTTGTCGGTCTTCTGAAGAATAAGGGCCTGGTCAGCGACGGCGAGGCGGACCGGTTCAATCAACTGCTTGCCAACAAGCCCACGCAGGCCCGGGAAGCCGCAAAGGCTATCCCGATCGCCCCGAGAGATCAGCAATACGCTCAGAATACTACCGAAAACGTTGTCTCAGAGGTGAAAACAGATAGTCATGACCAAGACCGCACAGAGTTCGCCTCAGCGCTTGGTCAGGAACTTCAGCGGGGTAAGGACGCGGTGAATTTTTCTACCGTCGATTGGTACTTCACGCCATCGGCAACCCTTTCCCAAAGCTATAACAGCAATCTCCAATTCGTAACCGTGCCACCCCCCGGTTCGACCAAGGGAGATTTTATAACCAGCTTTACTCCAGTAGTCTCGGTTACGGGAGAAACCGAGAAGGCGAAGTTTCAGTTCGATACGGTTACAAGCGGGCAAGTCTACCTTCAGAACCCGAAGTTTGACACTGTCAATACCTACACGACTGCCGGCCTGACAGAGTTCTGGTCACCGAGATTTTCAACCAGTGCAAATTTGGGATTAGTTCATGATTACACGCTCGAAGACCAGCTCCAGCAGTCGGGAATTATAGCGGCGATGACAGAGCGCTTTATGTATAGTTGCGGACTGGGAGATAAGTATGACCTGAGTGAATCTTTGAGCCTGGCCCTGAACGGCTCTTATGCCAAATCTGTTTTTCCGTCAAACGTGCTGCCTGGCAGCGACGATTACGAGGGCTCGATCTCGCCGGTTTGGTCAGTTAGCGAGCGGAACAATATCGGCATGACCAGCAGTTTTTCCTATATCAACTACAGCAACGACACTACGATCAAATCCGTCACCGAAATGCTCTTCTGGCAGAGGGCTTTTTCAGAGACCATGAATTTCAAGCTGAGCGGCGGATATTATTATTCATCGCTGGATTTTCTCACGCCAACGGTTGAATTAATACCAGTTATCCCTCCCTTTCTCTACACACCTGTCACTGTCTTAGTGCCCACGACGGGAACAGCGGGCGGATTTATCTATTCGGCAGAACTCAAAAAGGATTGGTCGGAGAGATTTTCCACGACCTTTTCAGCGGGTAGCCAACAATACAATGACGTAAACGCGCGCAGTTGGGATTCGACGACCATATCTGGTGGGGCAAGCTATAAACTGTCGGAACTTACGACTTTCAATTTTATGGCCAAATATTACATGAACGATCAGCTCGGGGGCGGGATCGAGAAAATCGACTATTACATAATCAGTCCCTCGATCGAAATGATCCTTACTGAAAAAATCGTTCTCCGGCTGAACGCATCATACGAAAATGAACTCGATAAAAATCCGGGGGGACTGGCCGGACCGATCACTACTGTGGACCGGTATCGCACCTGGATCGACCTCGTCTGGCAATGGCCCAGGTTTCTTGCGAGCGATTAGTGAAGACGTAGTAAATCCACCGCAGAGGCGCAGAGACGCAGAGGAAAGCGCTGAGGAAACAACAACTTAGATAAATATCTTTAAAGAACTTCAAGAAACTCGATGTTAGAGACGCAGAGAACTCCGGGGTTCATTCCTTCAAATCCGAGACAATCCTTCGGACACCATCCTTGAGTACGGGAACATTGAAGTTTATCAGCAAGCCGATGCTCCAGCCCCCGAGCTTGAGATAAGTAAGAATCTGAGCTTCGTGAACCGGGAGGATTGTTTCAACTGCTTTGATTTCTACTACCACAGTGTCGGAAACTATCAAATCAATACGATAGCTGCAGTCGAGCCTCACCTCTTTAAACGTTACAGGTAGCGATTTTTGGCGCTCAAAACGAACGTCCCGTAATGCCAATTCATGACAGAGGCATTCCTCGTACACGGATTCCAAAAGGCCGGGCCCCAATGCACGATGCACTTCCATCGCGGACCCGATGATTTTGCCTGTAAGGTCATTTATTTCCATTTTCCCTCTGCGTCTCTGCGCCTCTGCGGTGGATTTATTTTGCTTCCAGCGTAAATTTCCAGGCGCAGTACCATTCGGGCGGATGCTCGTCAGGGGGGCACCCGACGCACTCTGTCCGTATGCGTGGGTCTATGGCCGTGGCAAAGGTCGGGTATTCCACGATTCCAGCCGATTTGCAGGGATAATCCGCAAGACCCTTTCTCTTTCGCGTCGATTGAACCCGGCAGTCATTCATCTGAAATATCAAAGAGCCTTCATCGGCCTGGTGGATGGACTGAATGTTCAAAGACGAATACATTCGGAATGCCAGCGCTTTTTTGAGTCCGTCCAACCCGGGAGATTCCGGAAGGCCTAACAGGATTTTTATCCTCATTGCCTCATAAGGGGAGAAATGCGACCAGCACAAATCGTTGCACTCTTTCGCATCGGCCATTCCATGGCGTTTTTCCATGGCTCGAAACCAAACCCCATCCTGGGCAAGCCAGTTTTTGGCATTGACTTCGATCAAACCGAGCAACTCGTCCCTGCTCATTTCTTTGAGCCTCTTTGGCAGGCCGCCTTCAAGCTGAAAGCCGAAAACCGCTGAAAGCCTTTCGAACAATATGCCCGTCAACCGGTCTCCGGCTTCGGCTTCGATTTCCATGGCCTTTTCGATACCGATCTTTCTTTCCACTTCCCGGAACCAGAGACCGTAATGCACAAGAGTTCTCCGAAATCCTTCGATGGCCATCACAACCAGTTCATCGGAGGACAACTCATCAATTCTGCGGGCTGAAAATGGACCGGGCATTCTTCTCCTCTTTAAACTATTCCACCGTTACGCTCTTGGCCAGGTTTCTGGGTTGATCGACGTCGGTTCCCCGGAGCACCGCCACATGATAGGCCAGCAGTTGCAGCGGAAGGCTGAAGAGCACCGGAGAGAGCCACTCGGATGAAAGATGAACGACGAACTGGTTTTCGGCCGGCCCGATGGTTTCGTTGGGTGCGCCTTCGATCAGGGCTAGAATTATCCCGTCCCTGGCCCTTACTTCCTGGATGTTTGAGATCATCTTTTCGAAAAGAGGTCCGTGCTTAAGTAAGACCATGACCGGCATTTCGGCGTCGATCAGAGCTATTGGGCCGTGTTTCATCTCGCCGGCCGCATAGCCTTCCGCATGGATATAGGAGATTTCCTTGAGCTTGAGCGCGCCTTCCAGGGCGATTGGGTAGAGCGGGCCGCGGGCAAGATAGAGGAAGTCTTTGTAATCCTTGTATTTTCTGGCCCAGGTACTGATCATAGACGTGTCGGAGAGAATTTTTTCCATCTTGCCCGGAAGTTCGATAAGGTCCTGAATATATGGCTCGACAGATTCCCCGGGCAGTCGGCCGGTTTGGGCGGCCCAGTAGATCGTGAGAAGGTAGAGGGCGACCAGTTGAGTGGTAAACGCCTTGGTTGAAGCCACCCCGATTTCAGGACCTGCATGGGTATAGATCACCCCCTGCGCCATTCTCGCTATGCTGCTTCCCACCACGTTCACAATTGCCCTGCAATGTGCCCCCTTATCCAGCCCTTCCTTGAGGGCGGCCCTCGTGTCGGCGGTCTCGCCGGACTGGCTGATAACCAGCAGGAGGACCTTGTCGTCGAGAATAGGGTTGCGGGAGCGGAATTCGGATGCGAGGTCCACCTCGACAGGAACGCGGCACAGCGCTTCGATCATGTACTTGGCGACCAGCGCGGCATGATAGGAAGTGCCGCACGCAACGAGGAAGACACGCTCGATTTTGTTGAGCAGTTCCCTATCCAGGTTGAGTTCGGGAAAATTGACCTCCTTGCGGTCGAGGTCCACCACGCTGCGAAATGTATCGATTATGGCCCGTGGCTGTTCATAGATTTCCTTAAGCATAAAATGCTTGTAGCCGGCTTTCTCGGCCATTATCGGGTTCCAGTCAATCTGGTGAGTCTTCGGGGTGTGCTCGGTTCCATCCGCTAGAGACTCGATTCGATAACCTTTCCTTGAAAGGAAGATGATCTCCTCGTCATTGAGATAAATCACCTGGCGTGTATAAGGAAGTATCGCCGGAACGTCGGATGCCAGGAAAAAGGCGCTGTCGGTGAGCCCCAGGATGAGAGGGCTTTCCTTTTTGGCGGCAACAAGAAGGTCGGGTTCCTCTTCGTTTACGATTACAAGCGCGTAAGAGCCTTTTAGCTTCTTGAGCGTATTGCGCACGGCCTGCTGATAATCATTTACTTTTCGCCACTCGCGATCAAGCAGGACCACTATGACTTCGGTATCCGTCTGGGAGGCGAAACTGTGTCCTTCCTTTTCAAGTTCTTGCTTTAGAGCGGCGTAATTTTCGATTATCCCGTTGTGAACCAGGGCAAACGGTCCATACCGGTGGGGGTGAGCGTTTGCCTCCGAGGGCCTGCCATGGGTCGCCCACCGCGTATGAGCAACTCCCACTGTCCCGTTTACCGGGAATTCATTGAGCTTACCTTGCAGTCCACTTAATTTGCCTTCGCACCGAACGATCTGAAGCCGGCAATCGGGCCCGACCATTGCGATTCCCGCGCTGTCGTAGCCCCTGTATTCCAGTCTCGATAAGCCGTTCATCAGAATGTCCCGACCTTCATCGGGGCCGATGTATCCCACTATTCCGCACATAAGTTCATTCCTGCCTGTTAGGTTTGAAAACGAGTTGCCAGGTTAAAGACAGACTTCTCCATTTTCCTTCCGTTCTCCGTCTTGCGCCAATCTTAATCCCGATGCCGCTCGACCGCAAGATTCAAAATATGTTAGCATAGGATGCTTGATAACCGGAACAGGATCAGGAGTCACATTCTTTTTCAGGAGAAAACCCCGCCATGGCTTTCGTTCATCTGCATGTTCATACACAATACAGCCTTCTTGACGGCGCCATTCGTCTCAAGGACCTGTTTGAAACGGCAAAGGCCTACGGGATGCCCGCTGTGGCCATTACCGACCATGGCAACATGTTCGGCGCTCTGGAATTTTACGAACTGTCTAAAAAATACGGGACCAAGCCAATAATAGGCTGCGAGGCCTATGTTGCCCCCAGGAGCCGCCATGATCGAGGGGGGAAGGCTGAAGGAGATGCTAACGGGGATGAGGACCGAAGTTTTCATCTGACGCTTCTGGCCCGTAACCGGACCGGTTATCAGAACCTGATAAAGCTGGTCTCGCTCGGCTATACCGAGGGGTTCTACTACAAGCCGCGCATGGACAGGGAAATCCTGGCGCGGCACAGCGAGGGTTTGATATGCCTTTCGGGCTGCCTGAAAGGAGAGATTTCCCAGCTTTTGATCAGAAATCAGATCGAGAGCGCAAAAAAGACGGCTCAAGATTACGCGCAAATATTTGAGCCCGGTAATTTTTACCTGGAAATCCAGGCTAACGGCATCCCGGTACAGGCCGTCGCAAATGAAGGGCTCGTGCGCCTGGCCCGGGAACTCTCACTTCCGCTGGTGGCCACAAACGACTGCCATTACCTTCGCAAAAGCGACTCCCGCGCACACGAGATCCTGCTTTGCATTCAAACGGGCAAAACGGTTTTGGATGAAAAAAGGCTAAAGTTCCAGACCGATCAGCTCTACTTCAAATCCCCCGAAGAGATGGCAAAAGAGTTCGCATATGTTCCCGAGGCGCTCGCCAATACTGTGGCGATCGCCGAAAAATGTGATCTTAAGCTGGATCTGGGCAGTTACCATTTCCCGGTATTTCCGCTTGAGGCAGGCGAGAACATCGACGAGCGGTTCGAACGCGAGGCGCGGGAAGGCTTCGAGCTGCGCATCGAAGCGATACGGCGCAAACACCCATCTTTTGGCGAGGAGCAGCTTCTGGAGTATCGCCAGAGGCTTGACTATGAAATCGGCGTCATAAAGCAGATGGGATTTCCCGCCTATTTTTTGATTGTGGCGGATTTCATAAATTATGCGAAAAACAACGGGGTGCCGGTCGGCCCAGGCCGGGGGTCCGCAGCCGGTAGCCTTATAGCCTATGTTATGCGCATAACCGATCTCGACCCAATCGAACACGGGCTAATTTTCGAGCGCTTCCTGAACCTTGAGCGCATCAGCATGCCCGACATCGACGTGGATTTTTGCGTAAACGGCCGTGACAGGGTCCTGGAATATGTCACCAACAAATACGGCAAGGACCGGGTCGCACAAATCGCCACATTCGGTACGATGCAGCCGCGCGCTGTGATCCGCGACGTCGGCCGGGCGCTCGCAATGCCTTACAACGATGTGGACCGTATCGCCAAGCTGATCCCGCCCACCCTTGGGATCGACCTGAACAGGGCCATGGCCGTCGAGCCCCGCCTCAACGAGATGCAGTCGGAAAACCCGCAGGTAAAGGAGCTGTTTGAAATCGCTCAGGTCCTCGAAGGACTCACCCGCCATGTCTCCACCCACGCGGCCGGTGTGGTGATGTCCGACAAGCCCATTGTTGAATATATGCCCCTTTATGTCGGCCAGGAAGGTGAAAGCGTAACTCAATATCCCATGAAATACGTCGAAAAAGCCGGACTGATAAAGTTCGACTTCCTGGGCCTGAGAAACCTTACCGTAATCGCCGACGCGATCAACCTCATCGCGCAAAATCATGAGACCCGGGTCAATATCGAAGATCTCCCCCTGGACGATCCGGATACCTACGCCCTGCTCAGCCGCGCCGACACCACCGGGGTGTTCCAGCTCGAAAGCTCCGGGATGCGCGACATACTTGTGAGACTGCGCCCGGAAAACTTCGCCGATATTGTGGCCCTGGTCGCCCTCTACCGCCCCGGCCCGCTGGAAAGCGGCATGGTGGAAAACTATATACAGGGCAAACACGGCGGGCAGGTCGTCTACGATCTCGACATCCTCAAGCCGATACTGGAATCGACCTACGGGGTTATCCTCTACCAGGAGCAGGTGATGAAAATCGCCAGCGCCCTGGCCAGCTACTCCCTGGGAGAAGCCGATATTCTTCGCCGGGCCATGGGGAAAAAAATCGGCGAACTGATGAACGCTCAAAGGGACCGGTTCGTTAAAGGCGCCGTGAAAAACGGCATCGATTCTGTTAAAGCGAACCGCATTTTCGACCTCATGGCCAAATTCGCCGAATACGGCTTCAACAAGTCTCATAGCGCGGCCTACGCCCTGATCGCTTATCATACCGCCTGGCTGAAGGCCCATTATCCGGTCGAGTTCATGGCGGCCCTCATGAACAGCTTTCTGAACAGTTCCGATCAGATCGTAAAGATGATAAACCAGTGCGCCCAGATGGATATCAAAATTCTGCCGCCCGATGTAAATGAGAGCAGCAGGGCCTTCCAGGTAGTGGGGCGAATGATCCGGTTCGGGCTGGGTGCGGTCAAAAACGTCGGTGAAGCCGCCGTCGAGGTCATTTTGCAGGTTCGCAAGGAACAGGGTCCGTACACAACGATCAATGACTTCTGTGAGCGGATCGATTCGCAGAAAGTGAACCGGCGGGTGATCGAACAGCTCATTCGATGCGGCGCCTTTGACTCCCTGCATCCCAATCGCGCACAGCTCATGGCGGGCCTCGACGATTTGCTCGATCGCGCCGCCTCCGTCCAGAAAGACAAGCAGGCCGGTCAGATGAACTTGTTTGACATGCTGCGTTCGCAAAATAAGATGAAAGTTCCTCCACTTCCCGATATTCCGGAGTGGGACAGCCGAATGCAGCTCCAGTTCGAAAAGGAGTCCATCGGATTCTATATTTCCGGCCATCCCCTCGATTATTATTCTGAACAGATTCGCTCGGTGTGCACCGCCGACACTCAATCGGTAAAAGAAAAACGGGAAGGCTCCGAAGTCGTGCTCTGCGGCCTGTTCTCGATAATAAAGGAAATCACCACCAAACGTGGGGACCGGATGGCGTTTTTAAACCTCGAAGACAAAGAGGGCACAATCGAGGTCGTGGCCTTCGCCGAGCCTTTCACCCAGGCCCGGGACCTGATTGCCGGCGATGAACCGCTGGTGCTGTGGGCCAAGGTCCAGCATGACGAAAAATCGACAAAGCTGATCGCCAACAATATCCTGAATATGGAAGAAGCCGGACTGCAGGCCGTGGACTCGGTGCATATAACGCTCGACTCCGCCAGGATGGACAGGGACTCTTTCGGACGTCTGAGACACCTGCTGATCACCCATCCCGGCGAGTGCAGGGCCATACTGCACCTTGCAGTGCAAAACATGGGGGAAGCCATACTAGATTTGAGCAAACTGCCCGTCAACCCCTCTCAGTCGTTCTTTGAGGACATGCACCAATATTTCGGTCCGGACTGCGCGCAGCCGGTTTATAAAAACGGCCACTAGGCGGTGGGACCGCCGGCCGGGTATGCCGCCGCCTTTGGCGGCGGCAAGAAAAACCTCTAAGTCCTCCCGACTGAAAAATTTCCACGTCGGAGCGCAACGGCGCCGAAGCAACTCTGTTTATCCCCACCCGTCAGGTCTTGTGCCTCTTCCGAGAGCCGTGAGTAGGACCAATTGTGGCGCCTTCCTTCTCGGCTCTCACCATTTTAGCAGGTTAATCTGGCCGGTGAGTGTGAAGGCGCCGTAGTAAAGGCGATGATCGAGGGAGCGTGTGATGGGATTGCGCAGACAAGGGAGGAGATTTTGGAATCGGTTGTTGAGTTTTTCTGATGCGAACAGCGACGGGCGAAAAAGGCTATTCGAATTCTCGTCAGGGAAGTACAAGGTCAGAAAAAGTTAGACCCCAAGTGACCTTTTCAGTTGCCCACCTTAGCCGCTTTGGTTCATTCCGGCTTTTCCTCTCAACTTCCCCGAAGAAAGTCTTGCGCTTTCTTCTTTCCGTTGAGTATTTCCGCCGAGCATTTTCACTGGGCTTCTTACTCCGACCTCTTGGGGTCCGCCTGAAATCTAAACACAATGAAGAGACTGTCAAGGAGAGCACAAAGGCCTCTCTCCGAAAACATCTTGACCTGGTTTTACACTATCTTGGTTGGCGGCTCCTGGTTGGCCATAAGGACGATATCCCTTGGATTGCAAAGTTGGCTTGGAAGTTGGGCGACTCTTCCACACGCAATGCACACAAAATTAATCTTCGTGAGTTTGGGTTTGCAAATGTGTCGTGGGTCCGTCGATGCCCGCCCGCAATCTTCGCAAACATGGGCCTCCTCTAGTTCGACAGGGTTGCACAGATGTCCGGTCTCACCGGCGGCTTTACCGCAAGACTCGCATATATGAGCCTTCTTCTCCATGTGGTTTGTCTCCTCTTTTGCTGAATGGCCAACGTGGGAAAGTCCTCACTCTCAAATCGAAAGGGATCAACGAGCGGAGAACCTTATGAACATTGGCCGTAATGCTATCCACTAACAGAGCAACAGTCAATCTGCCTCTGGGTAGTTACTGATTTCCGAAGAGCGGGGGAGAGTGAAGGCGCCGTATTAAATGCGATGATCCAGTGTTCGTGTGATTGGATTGTGAGGAGCAGGGAGGAGTTGATGGAAAGGATTTTTAAGTTTTTCTGAACTGATCAGAATGTATTTCTAGTCGGGGAAGCGCAAGATCGAAAAAATAACCCCAAGTGACCTTTTCAGTTGCCCGCCTTAGCCGCTTTGGCTCATCCCGGCGAAGAAAGTTTTGCGCTTTCTTCTTTCCGTTGAGTATTTCCGCCGAGCATATTGACTGGGCTTCTTACTTCGACCTCTTGGGGTCCGTCTGTAATTTAAACACAATAAAGAAACTGTCAAGGAGAGGAGTTGCTGGAAACGATTTCTCCGGTTCTTTTGATTTATATAACTGCAGAAGCGAGTTCCAATTAATATCTTCGATGCATTCGTACAGTGTGAGTTACTGAAAAATTTCCCACCAACCTCAAATCAAAATTCGCTGAAATCGCATTGGGACCGGGGGAATGCCATGTTGAGCAGAAATAAAAGTACTGCTGATACCAGACGCTCCGGATTTATTTCTTGCATCTAGTTGCGATTTGACATTAATGTTGCGTGTGTTGNNGAAGGGTTTCGGATTCATCACGGTAGAGGATGGCGGCAAAGATGTCTTTGTTCACCACAGCGGCATTGAAGCTTCCGGCTTTAAAAGTTTAACAGAAGGCGACCGCGTCAGCTTCGAGATTGAGCAGGGCGCAAAAGGCCCCTCGGCTGTCAGAGTCAAAAAGCTCTAGCTGCACATCGAGAGAGGAATCCCAAGGGCTGGAGAAACAATTCCCAGGCCTTCTGTTTTTGGCCCGAAGAAATCCGATCCTATACCGGCTGTGGTCTGCGGTGCGAGTNNTGGGAAAGTCCACATCAAATGGAATGGAAACCCTCTTTGTGGCTTGATAGTCCAAAGTCCTAAACTTGTAGAAATTGTAGAATGCGCAACTTGTCAGGAATGCTTGGCAATGTGGAAGAGGAAGAACCGGATGAGAGCATGACGGTCGCACTTGTGGCACTGGCCGGATGTTGCTCCTAATCGAGAGTCTTTTAAGTCCTCTTGGGCCGGCTTGAATTCGACTTCCTGCATTCTTCAGTTCCATCTCCCCATTCATTCCAGCCCGCAATACACTGGAGCAGTTGAATGTCACCACTTTCCTCGGCGGCAGAGTCGTCGGCTCCCCAGTCTGGAGATTTCTGGCCGGACGTCCATGCTTTTCTTTCACAGCAAATTTCCCGAACCCGCTGATAAGAACATCTTCGCCGTTTTCCAGGGATTGTTTACTCAGATCGAACCAAGTGTATAGGGAGTAATTGGACTTAACGGGCAGACGCGCCAGGATGCCTCACAATCGATTTTTTCCAGTGAACCGATGCCCCAAAAACCGTGTCGACCTGCGCCTTGCCACTATCCAAGAATATTCTCGCGAAATCGGAATGTTACTGTAATATGATTTCCCATCGAGCGTCTTCGCCAAAGAGGCGAATCGATGATCCCAACGATTGAACCGGGGGAGATTATCCTCGTGGACACCTTCGAAGGCGATCTCATTGACATAAGAACGGGCCGGATATATTTAGTTAGGCAACCGGATGGGACAGTCATGGTGACACGACCGGCATTGAGCGATTTGCCGAAAGTTCCTATGACACCGACTCCATAAAGCGTGACTGGCCTTCGGCGGACTGTATTTTTATCGGCAGATGAAATGGGAAGTCACAAACCTGCGACTACAATAGAGCTTGGTAATTCTAATTTGGATGATCGAATGAACATTTATTTAGTAGGTCCGTTATTCACTGAAGCAGAGCGCGCATGGATGGCCGTATTAAAACGGAGCATCCTGAACCTTGCCGAGCACATCGGCGTACAGGTTCGCGTGCATTGGCGCTATGAACTCACGACAGACCCTGAGATAATACAGCTCGGCTCGGCTGCCGGCCCCGAACTATTTAAACGCTGCATGGCCCTTTTGGAGGAAGTCGACATGGTGATCGCCCTCCTCGATGGCCCTATAGTTGATGATGGCACGGCATGGGAGATCGGATACTTCTACCGCATGCACCGGCTAAATCCCCGCCCTATAATAGGCATTCGAACGGACGCCAGATCGGGCGGCGAATTCCCAAACGTGCAGGTCAACATTATGATCGAATATTCATGCGACCAGATCGCCAAGTCGCAAGATGAGGCTCTCAAGCTCCTGGAAGGTTACTTAATGAGGTCCGATGTGCTCAGCCAGGATAAATTCTAAAGGCAAACAGTTTTCAAGGTTTTCAGGTTGCCTCCCTCTATCGGTGAGGACCATGCCCCCTCTTTTATCCGTGTCCATTCGTGTCAAGCTTTTGGCAGTTGCTCTGAAGGAAAGAAATGTGGCAGGCAAATAAATCAGCCTCTGCCTTTCTCTGCGTCTCTGCGGCGGGATTTGCTTGAAAAGCGCCTAATCGGTTTTTTGTCTTTGCCGCAAAACCTCATATAGGACCGCGGTTGCGGCTGAGGCGGCATTGAGGGAATCAAGGGGGCCGGCGGCCGGAATTTGGACCAGGAGGTCACACTCTTTTCTTACCAGCGGGCGGATTCCTTTTTGTTCGTTGCCGATCACCAGGCAAAGAGGAACGGTAAAATCCGCCTCGTAAGTTTTTTTACTTCCCCGAACTTCCAGGCCGGCCACCCAATAGCCGGCCGCTTTGATCTGCTTGAGCGCCCTGGTGACATTGGTAACCAGGGCTACGGGAACATAAACGGTGGCTCCAGCTGAAATTTTCATCACCGTGGCGCTCACGCGCGCCGATCTGTCCTTGGGGATTATCACCCCTTTTGCGCCCAGGAAGCAGGCGCTTCTCAGGATTGCCCCAAGGTTTTGCGGGTCCTGTATGCTGTCGAGCAGAACAAGGGGGTCACGATCCGGGAGCGGTTTTTCGAGCAGGGTCTCCAATTGTGCGTATGGGAACTCCGGTATCCTTAGGACCATCCCCTGGTGATGCGAATGGCCGGCCAGTTGCGTAACGCGCTCCCCGGCGGTCCGGGTTACGGTTATTCCCCGCCTTGCCGCAAGTTCCTCGATCTCTTGCCCTCGGGGGTCGCTTCGGGATAGTACAAGCTCGCCTGCCTCAATTTCCGCCGTGCGCAGGACTTCCCTCACGGGGTTTACTCCGCAAATCCAGATTTCACTTTCATGGGAATGAATCTTCTTCATGGCTAAAGCGACATAAGGAAATTCCACACCCTGGGCGCCTGGATCGCCCGGCTGGAACGGCCCGCTCTCAGGATCGCCATGAAGTCTTCGATGGCGTCCTGCAAGTTGTCGTTAATGATAATGTAGTCGAACCAGGGCGATTCCATAATCTCATGCCTGGCGGCGGCAATCCGGATAGCGAACTGCTCCTCGTCTTCAGTTGCCCGCTTGCGGAGTCGCTCCTCGATTACATCCATCGCCGGAGGCAGAATGAAGATCGTTTTAGCGGCCGGGTAGGCGCAATGGACTAGACGTGCTCCCTGAACGTCTATGTCGAGGAGCACGTCGTCGCCTGCCTCGATCCATTTCTCGACAGGGCCCCCGTCTGTTCCGTAGAGTTGGCCATGGACTTCCGCCCACTCCAAAAAACGCCCCGAGCTTATTCCCTGCACAAATTCCTCTCTTGACAGGAAATGATAATCCTTCCCGGCAACTTCGCCGGAGCGCATCGGGCGGGTGGTGCAGGAAACGGAAAACCGCAGCTTCGGAAAAGCCTGGATTGCTTTGCCGATAATAGTGGATTTTCCGGCCCCGGAAGGGGCGGATATAATGAAAAGCTGCCCGGTAGCGGCTGGAGGAGGCATTGACCTTTCCTGGGGAGTCGAAGGTTCTAAAGCTGCTTTATCAGGTTGGCCTCTTTACAGTTTCCATCCAGGACCAGACGTTGAGCGATAGTCTCGGCCTGAACGCCGGACAGGATTACGTGGTCGCTGTCGGTAACGATTATTGAACGGGTGCGGCGCCCCATGGTGGCGTCAATCAATTTATTTCCCTGCCTTGCGTCTTCTTTTAGCCTTTTCATGGGTGCGGACGCAGGCGATACGATCGCTACCACGCGATTAGCGATCACTGTGTTGCCAAAACCGATGTTGAGCAGTTTGACTTCCATGCTTTCTCCTGATCCCGGTTGGAGCGGTTATCCAGAATAAAATAAAAACTATCCACTGCTTCTGCCAAAGGCCGACGCCTTCGATCAGTGCCCGACTTGCGTATTTTGCTATGTTGGTCCTGGTATCCTCCGGATGGATTGCTTGGGCCCCGGGTTGATCCCGCGAACAGGACCGTTAGATATTTATAGGACGCTGTAGAAAATGCAAGAGAATTCCTGCCAAAGGCCCAGGTTTTCTGTATTACGGGAAAATAAAGACGTTGGGGCAGTTTTAGTCTGATTCATCGACGGTGCTCAGTATTATTTCCTGTTCCACCATTTTGCCCTTGCTGAGAGCGGAATACCTTTTGAACATCCAGAGCTCGGGGATTATTTCAGACACTATTACTCCGTCATCGATAATTCGAACCACCGAGCTCTCCGAGACCACCACCGCCACCGAGTTTGTGAGTTTAGTGATAGAAGCCGCCGCCATGTGCCTGCTGCCGAGCCCAAGAGGCAGGTCGATTCCTTCTGAGAAAGAGTCCAGGTAGCGGCATGCCGAAACGACCGTTCCTTCATCGGAAACTACGAAGGCCCCGTCCAGTTGTGCAAGTTCCTTGACCGTTTCTCGCATGTCGGGATCGGCAATTTGCTTCTCTTCAGCCGGATGCCCCAGCAGAGGATCGAGAATCAGGGCGCGGGAATGCCTGATTACATTTTCCGTATCGGCGACTACGAACATGGTCCCGATTCTTCTGCCTTCCCTTCCCTCACGAGCGATCTCCACGGCAAGGATTATGACTTCCTTGAGAGTATCGGGATTTATTCCTCTTTTCTCGGAGCATATCTCGCAGAACATATCCTCCGGCATTTTCATAAAGTACCTGTCCATATCCTGGTTCTCCGTGGCAACAGCCAAAAACAGCAAGCAACTTATGCGATAAAGCTTTTGCTTAATCTAATCACTCAGGAGTGGATGTAAAACTAAGCCCTGGGCTATTACCTGCTGTCGGGGCAAGGGATATTCGTCCACAAGGGATGATAGACAAAAAATCACGGATATCCACCTGATTTGCAGTCAGGCTGGAATTTCTGATGGGTCTTGCGAATTGCTTTCGATTGTGGCACAAGTGGAGACCGCAATTTGCCGGGAATCTGAACACATTCTTAACCTTCTGGATATAATGGAATGAAGCGTATTTCCCTTTTTCTTTTGATGCTATGGGTTTGCCTCCTGTCAGGGCAAGATGGTTTCGCAGCCTCGAATTACCGGGACCTATCCTGGACTGAGCGGGTCATTTCGGAGGATGAACTGCTTGGAATGGAAAGATCGGGCCCCTTGGACTTGAATACCTGCCGCGAGATATTAGCCAGGCTCAATACTGAGGAACCTTTCTACATCCGCGAAGATATTCGGCAGGGCAGAGAACTGAAGGTCCCAAATGACTTCAACGCATACAGAGACTGGACCCCTATGCCGGCGCGTCTGCCTGCAAATCTGCAAGTCCCCAAGTTTATCCTGGTGGCAAAAGACCTTGGTTTTATCGGATGGTATGAATCGGGGATACTTATCGGCGACAGCCAGGCGTGCATGGGCATTTCCGGCCAGGACACCAGGGCCGGCCTCTACAGGGTCGGAGAAAAAGACGCGGAACACACTTCGAGTTCCTACCCCAATGATTTTGGAAATCCCGCCTGGATGCCCTTTTCACTCCACATCTACGAAGCTGTATGGATTCACGCCGGAAACGTCTTCGGGGCGCACTGCTCGCATGGTTGTGTAATTCTTCCTATCGAAAAGGCTGAAGAACTGTTCAGGTGGGCTGAGCCGGGGACCCCGGTCCTGGTAACGGAAAAGACGACGGAAGCGGCTTGTTTTTCATCCGGAAAGGGTTCTTAGATCAGTCCAAAGCACGCCTTTTGCATATTATCAAATCGGATAACTAGCTGGAGGCATGCAGTCATGACAGTCAGCGTCGATAATTTCGGGAATACCGGCCGGGTTGAAACGAACGGAAAGCACACTCAATCCACCAAATCCAATAAAAAAGCCGAGAACGACAATATTTTTCAAGCCCTTCTAAGTGGGCTAAAACCCAAACAGAGCCAACCGGCCGGCAGTTTGCGAAACAAACCTGCCTCATCGGAACTGTCCAATCATGGTCATCACAAGGTCTCCAAAAATCCCGGGGCCGCCAGGGGCGCGAACGCGCAGGATGTCAACGATTTGGCGGCATCAACGCTGATCGCAATGGCGGCCATTTCATCCGGTCCTAACCGTCTTGGCGGCTCCAACTCTTGGGGAGGCGGGATAGGCGGCCAGTCGGGCGCTGCTTCAAGCCTCGCCGGCCTGCGCCAATCGGGGTCCAACATCAGCCTGAGTCCGGGGCGTGAAATCGGCGGCCTGTCCGCTCATTTCGAATCCGGTGAAAGCGGTCCCGGGGTGGTAGGCTATGACAATAATGGCGGTACATCTTACGGAACTTACCAGATTTCCTCAAGAGCAGGCACAATGAAGGGTTTTATTGATTACCTGTCACAGCAGGCGCCGGACCTCGCCGGTAAACTCAAAGCAGCAGGTCCTGCAAACACGGGAAGCCGCTCCGGGAGAATGCCCGAAGCCTGGAAACAAATAGCACAGACCGATCCTGCCCGGTTTGCCAAGCTCCAATACGACTTTATAGAAAAGACCCACTATCTTCCGGCCGTTCAGGAAATTTCGGAGCGAACCGGCCTGGATATATCAAAATCCCCAAGGGCCCTTAAGGAGGTGCTATGGAGCACTGCCGTTCAGCATGGTCCAAATGGCGCCACTAAGATTTTCACCAAAGCGATAAAGCGGGCGCAAGACAAAAACAATGGAGTTAAAATGGCCCAATTGATCGGCTCGGTTTACGAAATGAGAGCCGGCCAGTTCGGATCGTCCGGATCCGGGGTCAGGGCCGCTGTCCGTAGCCGTTTCCAGGAAGAGGGGAAAATTGCTCTCGCCATGCTTTCCGATCCGTTTCTTAACTCTGAAAACATGAGGTCATAGTAAGGTTCGATGAGGAAATATTTGCGCACAAGACAAGAAAAAAATTCCCTCCTAAACCCCCTGGGGGAAACCTCTCATTGTAAGTCACCGATATAAAAGTCTTTCTTGCCCCCGAATTATTGGTATCAAGTTTGCTCTTCTTTTTCTTCGAAAGCTTGTGAAATTGAGGAAAAAACTTATATCCAACCGTCACCGGATAAGAAAATGGGATCAGGACAGGTAAACGCCTCACAATTGATGGCATCTTTTCTTGGAAGCCAAAATGAGAAGATAGGGCAAGCTATAGCAGGCAACGGTTTTGCCGGTGAACTTGAGAAGTTCATACCCAAATCGGGCAGCGGCGCCGAACCGTCTGCGGGGGATGCTGCGGCAACGCCTGGAAAGGTGAACGCGGCCGCCCCCGGGAAAGTGGCCTCATCGGCCAATGCGCCTGCCGCTCCTTCTATAACAAAAAACGCCCCCTCCTGCTCGACTCCGAAGCAGCATGCCGCCGATTCCAGGGCCAAAATAAACGCGATAAAATCAAAGGTCCAAAAAGAGCAAAGCATTTTCGTCAAAGACCCCACCATTACCGAGACGGTATTGGCCGACCTTCGATACCCTGCGGAAACAAGAAAGGCGTGTAAAGACATCCAGAATAAGGATGGATCGATTTCCATCAAAGACCTCAAGTCCCTTCTGGATACTCAGCCCGCGAATCGTCCGGGGGTTAACGCTCAAGTCCCGGCGGAACACGTCCGTGCGCTGGTCAAATCAATAATTATCAAGGATAGTGGTCCAAACGGGAAAAAATTGGAATCCGGAGTGAACCTCAATTCGCCGGTTCAGGTCAAGACGCAAGGATCGTACAGTCCGGATGAATTCCGGGGGCTTCTCGAAAAAGTTTTGCAGAATGCGGATACCACACCGGACCAGCCTGCGCGACAGGGAATTCGGACAAGTTTCACGGAAAATGCTCCCGGGAAGACGACCGGAACGGCGACCGGGACGGCGGATGCCGCTCAAGCCCCAAAGGTGAGCCAAACGGAAAGGCTTACAGAAACTGTTCTTCCCTCTTTTATCTCTTCAAGTGGTGAAAATGATTTGGGGAGCAGAATTTTGGCCGAAAATTTAAACAGTCCGCAGGCTGCGGCGCAAGGCGCAAAAGTGCAGGATATCAGAGGTATCCCCGAAAAATATCTGGAGAATGTTTCAAATAATTTAAAGTCCGGCGAACCGCTTTGTGCTGATGTCGCGGAAGGCGCCGGGCGTGAAGGGGCCGCACCAGGTTTGGAAGCTGCTCTGAAAGGGGGCGCAAGTTCATCATCGCCCGGTTCAGCCTCCACTTCGGCCACGGCAGGGCAGGAAAGAGTGGGCATGCCTGTCGGGGACCTCAACCCTATTTTGAAACAGTTCGACGCAAAGATAGTGTCCATACTGCCTCAACCGGTGTTAAAGGCAGATGAGGACCCGTCGGCCGGCCGGCCTGACCAGAGCCCGGCCGTCCAGGCGCCGGGCCTTTCCAACCTGGTCAAGGGGGCGGAAAAACAGGCCGACAGTTCCGCAGGGGAATCAAAAACGTGGAAACTTTCGCAAGACCTTGCCGAAAATTCAGTGGACGGACCGATAAAGGCGGATTCCGCCCAAAATCTTTCCGATCAATCCTCTTCCAATGGGTCATCTTCAGATAACAGCACAAACAACGAGGCCTCTGACTCCGCTCAGAAGGCTCAGGCACGCGCGCTCCCGACAGAACTCGATCCGGGGCAACTGCAGGTGCAGGTTCGGCAAACTTTCCGTGGCATGCAGTCGGATTTGGCTCCTGCGGAATCTCTTGCCGGTAAATTGACTCAGAATGCCGGCATGCAAAACGAAAAAATTGAATCGGCAGTTGTGGGTGATGCCCCTGTAGAGGCCGGCGGAAAAACCGCCGATCAATCGGGCTCACCTGGCGTGTCGTCCAATTTCGATTATTCAATCGAAAATCTGCTTTCCCGAGCCGATCCGTCGTCTTCGGCGGGAGTGGCAAACTCAGGCCAGTCTTTGCAGGAAGGTGAATCGGCAACAGCCGCCGACACGCTCAAAGCCGTGGACAACCGCGTAGCGATTGGCGAGCAGGATAGCGTAATGGCGGCAACGCGGATCGAAAAGCAGTCCGGGAGCAGCGATTCCGCCCTTGGAGGCGCGATTTTCCAGGGCACGGCATCAAGTCTGTCCGGCAGCGAGATAAATATGCCCCAAATGGATAATTCGGCCCACGGCAGCTTTGCCTCCTACGATCCTAACCGGACGGCCGAACTTGTCCAGGACATGCGGGAGCAGCTCACCGGGATCCCCGGCGGTCAACTGGTCATCGAGATGGAGCCCGAAGGACTCGGAAAGATCAACATCAAGGTAGGCGCAAAAAAAGGAGAAATCTCGGTAGAGGCCATGACGCAAAGCGCACCTGCAAGAGAGGTCCTGATGAAACATTCCCCCGAGCTTCGCCAGGACCTCAAAGACCAGGGGCTTGTGCTCGAAAAATTCATGGTTGACGTAAATCAAGACAAATCGGGCGATGGAAATTACCCCGAAGCCTACAAACCAGGTGGCAAAACCGCGCTACCCCCCAAAGTGGCAAGAGTTCGCAACGTTCAAGCCGCTGATACTCCAGTCTACACCACAAAAAAAGCCGATCGTTCCCAGATAAGCATCTTTGCATAAAAATTCGGGTAGTGGGTCAGTGACCCACTACCAAAACTCGCATTCCATCTTTCGCCCGTAGCCGTCATTGCGCATACGAAGAGCCCCAATGCTGTTGCTTTAAGGTCATTGCTTTGAGTGGTTTCCAACCCGCCATCTCCATCACCAGACCGAGACGGTCCGGGTACCAGATGAACGTGGCCTGCATAGGGGCTTTCCACTTTCTCACGGGATTGCCAAAGAAGAGTAAAAGCGATTGGCTTTCGACAAGGATGATCTGCGGATCGCTCTGGACTGGTGATCTTATAAACAATCATCATTGCGCCAGACCGTCTCGGTCTGGTTCTGGCGGGCTTTCCAGCCTGCCCCGCATCTGAATCCTTATTGTGGCAACAGCATTGACGAAGAGCCTATGCCCTTGAGATACAGGAGATCTATGGAAGCGTATGGTTTATTGTGTGATTATCGATGATGGTTCGGAGAAGAAACAAAAAAGGCGGCCGAAGCCGCCTTTTTTGTTTTTATATACCGCTTACCCCGGTATCAGGCCCACCACTGTCTGGAGCAGGGTGCTGCCTGTGGCAATCGATTTGGAGTTTGCCTGGTAATCGGCCTGGTAGTTGATAAGGTCGACCATCTGTGCGGTCAGGTCCACGTTCGAGCCTTCCAGCGCCCCGGATACTATCTGACCCGCCTGGCCGGCCCCTGCCGTTCCTAATATGGCGGCACCGGCGCTGGTCCCCGGAGTGTACATATTTTCTCCATCCCGGATGAGACCGTTGGGGTTAGGGAAGGTGGTTACCCCGATTTGGGCGATTTGCGTAACTGTGCCGGTGGCATCGGTCCCGGTAACGTTTCCGAACTTGTCGATGGCATAGCTCGAATATTTGGGGTAGGGTGCTTTCGTTGGGTCTTCTATTTGAATGGGTTTCCCCGCGTTGTCGAGCACCTCGTTATCATGCATGTCGGAGAGATATCCCGCTGTGTCTATCTGGAAGGACCCATCCCGGGTGTAATATTCTGCCCCGCTGCTGTCCTGGACGCCGAAATAGCCGTTGCCCTGAATCATCAAATTCGACCATGATCCGGTCTGTATCTCGTTGCCGGTGCTAAAATCCGTCGTGGTGCCGAGCACTGTCGAGCCTACGCCCATAGCTGTAGTGTTGACGTCATCGCTTGCCATAATTCCGCCCACAAGATCGCCGAAGTTTACAGTATTGGATTTCCATCCGGTGGTATTCGCGTTGGCGATGTTGTCGCTTACAACGGACAGAGCCTCACTGAAGGTATTTAATCCTGAGATTGCCGTGTACATCATGTTAGCCATTTGCTTCTCCTTTTCTGATGCGTAAACGCTGGATTCAGATTAGTTCATATGCCTGTATCGAAATTCATGGTCGGTTATCATCGCTCAAAACGCCTGGGGCGTCGTGCTGCTCGACGAGTTGCCGGTCACTCCAGATACGCTCGTTACCGGGACAGTGATTCCGTTGGGTCCCGTAAGCAGGTATGTTGGAGGATTACTCGTCAGGTTGCATGAATAGACCTGCCCCTGGACTGTGGTTTGAACAGTCTTTGTGGTCCCATCGGATGCAGTTGCCGTAACATTGCACGTGTAGGCGCCGTCGGCCACCGTATTTCCACTCGAGTCAACACCTTTCCATGGCACGCTGTAGTTGCCCGCATTCTGAGAGCCGAGGTTTCCTGTATAGACTGTATTGCCGTTGGAGTCCTGTATGGTGTAGTTGACCGTAGCCGCCGATGGAAGAGTATAGTTGATTGTAGTGGGGGCGCCCGAACTGACGGTGATTGTGTTCATTTGGGCCGTTACCTGCTGTCCCACCAGCGATGTTATCTGTCCGTTGTTTAAGTTGGCTGAATATTGCTGGATATCGCCCAAATTCGTCGTTGCCTGCGACAACTGCTCGACGGTGGTGAACTGGGCGAGTTGCGACGCCAGTTCGTACGACTGCATCGGGTTGGTCGGGTCCTGATTCTGCAACTGGGCAAGAAACAAGGTGAGGAAAGACTTCTCGTTCATGGTGTTTGAAGAGGTTGAACTGGCGCTTGTCGGAATAAACTGAGAACCGATGCCCGGCATCGACGCAACGGCGGTTGGGGTTGTGCTTGTTGACATTGCGATCTCCTTAGAGAAGATGGATTCACTGTCCTGGTTCAATCGTTCGCTGGTTGTATGAGCAAATGTGATACCAGCGGCGAATTATTTTAAAATATCAGTTAATCCGGTCGGTTAGATTTTCTGTTCCTTTGGTCTGGAATGAATATTCGGGAAATTTTTTCTCCTGCACCATGCATATTTTTCCCAACGGGAAGGTCGAAGGTCGCGGGTTGATCTTTTGCCTTTTTACTTTTGCCTTTTGCCTTGCGCAAGCCGGGTTCCACCGCCCTCGTCAAAAACTTGACCAAAAATTCTGCCGCCGACCCCGGTAATTTTTTCTTGAACTTTTGCCTTTTGCCTTGCGCTAGCTGGGGCAGGGGGGATTTTCGAGGTGTGTTTTGCGCGATGAATTTTCCGAAGAGGTTCTGGCATGCTCATTGCTCAGTTCAAAGCTAAATAACATTAGGAGGAAGGACCTTTAGATATGCCCCCTGAGGAAGAACAGACTGCAGTCCAGGAAAAACCCAAGTCAAAGAAGCTGCTGATTATCGTGATCCTTGCTCTGGTGTTGCTGGGTGGAGGAGGAGCCGGCGCATATTTCAAGTTCTTCCGCGCGGCCAACGATATGAAGGGGGAGGAGCAAAAAAAGGAGACAGAGCCCGTTTTCCATGAAGTGGATACTTTCATGGTCAACCTGGCCGATGCGGGCGGGAAGCGTTTTCTGAAAGCCACGATGAAGTTCAAGGTGGATTCACCCAGTGTGGCGGACGAGTGTAAGTCGCGCAACTTCGAAATAAGAGATATTATTTTGACGCTTCTTACCAGCAAGGAAACCACGGAGGTCATCACTCCTGATGATAAGCTGGCCTTGAAGAAGCAGATAATGGAGACTGTAAACAGCGTTCTTCGAAAGGGCCATATCCAGGATGTCTATTTCACCGATTTTATAATTCAGTAGAGACGGCCGGTAAACCTATGGAAAAGATTCTGTCTCAGGATGAAGTCGATGCACTGCTGAGAGGATTATCAGACGGCGACATCGAAACCACCAAGGAAAGCGCTCCGGCACCGGATAACTTTCATTTATTCGATCTGGCGAATCAGGACAGGATCGTGCGCGGGCGCATGCCCACCCTTGACATAATTAACGACAGGTTTGCCAAGATCCACCGTATTTCGCTTTCCGGTTCCCTGCGCAGAATGCTGGACATAAACGTTTGCCAGGCAGAGATGATCAAGTTCGGCGAATTTATCCGCACGCTGCCTGTCCCGACAAGCCTTCATATTTTGAAAATCGAACCGTTGAGGGGCCACGTTCTGTTCATGATAGAAAGCCGCCTCATCTTCAATCTTGTCGACTGCTTCTTCGGCGGGACGGGCAAGGGCAGCTACAAGATAGAAGGCCGTGATTTTACCTCGATAGAATATCGTGTGATAAACAAAGTGGTAAAACAGGTTCTCCAGGATCTCGAACAGGCTTGGCAGCCGATCACCGAGGTTTCGTTCAATTTCGTCAGGTCTGAGGTAAATCCACAGTTCGCTACGATTATCCCTCCAACCGACGTTGTGATAGTAGTCCGGTTTGAACTCGAAATGGACCGCATGATGGGAAGAATGGCCCTGGTGCTTCCATATTCCACAATTGAACCGATCAGGTCAAAGCTCTACGCCAGCTTCCAGAGCGACCAGCTTGAGATTGACGAGCAATGGATTTTGCGCCTGAAAAAACTGATTGAAGGGGTGCCGGTGGAGCTTTCCGTCGAACTGGGCTCCGCCTCTTTAAAAGGCTCGGAACTTATGAACATGGAAATCGGCGATGTCATTGTGCTCAATAACGATGCAGGCACTCCGCTTGTCGTGAAAGTGGAAGGAGTGCCTAAATTGCGAGCGACTCCGGGAATCTGCCGCGGGAATCTGGCATTCCAGGTGTGCAGCGATTATAAAACCGGCGATTAAAAGGGTGGGACCTTTTTCCTAAGTGGAAGGAAAACGAATGGACAACGAACAGGCTCAATTCCCCAAGCTGGAAAAGGGTCGAGGACAAAAGAGCATGAAAGATCTGGATTTCCTGCTGGATATCCCCCTTGAGATCTCTGTTGAACTCGGCCGAACCAGGATAATTGTCAACGATTTGCTCCAACTGGGTCAGGGCTCTGTTATAGAACTGACCAAGCTGGCCGGTGAGCCTCTCGAGATTCTGATAAACCAGAAGCTGATAGCCCGCGGTGAGGCGGTCGTAGTAAATGAAAAATTCGGGGTAAGGCTTACCGACATAATCAGTCCGATGGAGCGGGTAAAACAGCTCGGATAACAAGCAATGGAAACAGGATTTCTATTATTGAAAACTGTGGGCGCCCTGGCGCTGGTTTTGGGTTTGCTGTTTGCATCCCTCTACGTGCTCAGGCGATGGGGAAATCTTGCAAAAAAGCCCGCCTCGCAAGCCGTGATGGAAGTTTTGTCCAAACAGTCATTCGGACCGCGCCACCACTTGGTCCTGGTCGAAGTTATGGGGGAACACAAAATTTTGGTTGGCATTTCACCTCAGAGCATGAGTCTTCTGCCGGTACACCCGCCGGCCCTGCACACGTCGAAAACAATTAGCGGCGAGCAGGCTCAAGCGGATATGATCGGGAACAGATGAACCGGTTGAAAGAAAATAAAACCAAATTGGAGCTGCCAACCCGGATGATTCCCGGAATCGGACCGGCCTTTCTTGTGTTGGTTTGCATAACCACTCTTCTTGCATTTCTATTTCACCCGGTCCATTCTTTTGCCGCGGGAATAAATCTTCCCGCCATCAATTTGAACCTCGACGATGCCAACGGCCCTCAGCAAATATCGGGCGTGATGCAGATCCTTTTCGTTTTGACAGTCATGTCGATTGCGCCATCGATTCTCATTTTGATGACCAGCTTTACCCGGTTCGCAATCGTATTCTCTTTTTTGAAATCTGCGCTCGGAACGCAGCAATCGCCTCCCAGCCAGGTCATTGTCGGCTTGGCGCTGTTCCTTACCTTTTTCATAATGCAGCCGGTGTGGCAGACAATCAAACAGGAAGCAGTTGTGCCATATGAAAAGCACGAGATCTCGGGTGAGGAATTAGTCAAACGTGGAGTTGAACCCCTCAAGGCATTTATGCTTAAGCACACCAATAAGTCGGACCTTGCCCTGTTTGTTTCCATGTCGCAGAAAGAAAAACCGCAGAACGCACAATCTCTTGCCATTTCCACTGTAATTCCGGCCTTCATGATTAGTGAGCTGAAAACGGCCTTCCAGATCGGGTTTATGCTCTACATTCCATTCATAATACTGGATATGGTCGTAGCCAGCATTCTTCTTTCCATGGGCATGATGATGCTGCCGCCGGTGATGATTTCTCTCCCGTTCAAGCTCATGCTTTTTATCCTGGTGGACGGCTGGAACCTGCTGATCGGATCTCTTGTAAAAAGCTTCCAGTAAAAGGATTCGAACACATGAGCTATGAATTCGTCATCTCGTTTGGAAGGCACGCTGTCGAAACAATGCTGCTGGTCAGTTTGCCCATACTTGGCCTCAGTATGATTGTGGGCCTGATAATAAGCATATTCCAGTCGGTCACTCAAATTCAGGAAATGACGCTAACTTTCGTTCCCAAAATCGTTATTACCTTTCTTGCCCTGCTGTTCTTCGGTTCATGGATGCTTGGAAAGCTCTCGGATTTTTTGCGCGAAGTCATCATGACCATACCCAACATTTCCGGGTAACCTACTTCCCAAGGGGCTGAGGTGCTGTCTATTGACATCAATATCACTGAGCTTGCCATCCTTCTATCAATCCTGCTTCGCCTGAGCATTATTCTTTTCATGCTGCCCATCTTCAGCTCAGCCGGAGTGCCCGCGACCCTGAAGGTCCTGATTGTAACATCCTTTTCCGTAATGCTGTTCCCGGTCATCAGGCAAAATATACAGCCAATTCCCCTCGAGTTCGCCTCGCTGGCTTTAGTAGTTATAGGCGAGCTGATCTATGGGATACTTTTTTCTCTTTCGATGCTTCTTATATTAAGCGCTTTCGAGTTGGCGGGAGATCTTATCGGCTTCCAGATGGGATTTGGATTTGCTCAGACCGCCGATCCCCTGACCGGCGCAAGATTTAATGTTTTATCCGTGTGGACTCAACTGCTCGCGACCATGATTTTTCTTTCTGTTAATGGACACCACGTCGTCTTGAAAGTATTGGTCGAGAGTTTCACAACTATCCCGATTGGCTCATTCGCCCTGGATTCGGGTCTTTTTGCAAAGATGCTGCTGCTTTCGGGCATGCTGTTCATTTTGGCGATAAAATTGGCCGCTCCGGTTCTGGCGGTCCTGATCCTCACCCACGTCGGTCTTGGACTGATGTCGAAGTTTGCTCCCCAAATAAACATCCACGCCACCAGCTTTCCTATTACCATCACCATCGGCATTATCTTCTTCGGCCTAACCCTGAGCCTGTGGGGTGAGATAGGGGTCGAGTCGTTTGACCGGCTTTTTCATTTTCTGCATAATTTGTCGCAGTAATTCCGTTGGAATGGTTTGAGCATTAATGAAACGAACGGCGGAGTTTTTTGTACCCGTTTACCATAGAGGGAATTTTGCGTTTCTTCGCGTCTTCGCGTGAAAGCTTTCCTCTGTGCCTACCAGCCTGCCCCGGCATTGCTTTTGGGCCGGGGGTGAACGATTGCCTTTGTTTCTGTGGTAACAACCCCGCCTTAAGTCAGCAGCACTCGCAGTGGCCAAAAAATTGACCTTAAGGACAATTTTTGACATCAAAACTGGAAATTCAAAACTCTAAAAGGGCAGGCAATTGGCGGAAACAACCCAGGAAAAAAGCGAACTGCCAACCGGAAAAAAGGTAAGCGATGCGCGAAAGAAGGGGCAAACCGCCAAAAGCCGCGACCTGACATCAGTATGCGTACTCGCAGCAGGTGGTTTGGCGGTATATCTTTCCCGGAACCTCATCTTCTCCAATTTTCGGCAGATTCTTGAATCCGTATGGTCGAAAGAGGCCTTTTCGGAGCCCGGTCATTTTGTGTCCCCCGGTTTTTTTACCAACATTATAGCCTCCATTTTCATTATGCTCGCGCCCATTACGCTCACCATCGTCGCCACGGCAGTGATTCTCAACCTGATCCAGACGAAGGGGTTTATCATCTCCTTTGAGGCGTTGCAGATAAGCTTCGCAAACCTGAACCCGTTGACCGGCCTTCGAAAGAAGTTTTCGCTCAGATCTTTGACCGAACTGGTCAAATCGCTTTTCAAGCTGGCGATAGTCTCCTATGCCGTCTACTCTGTTGTGTGGCCGGGGCGCCTGGCCATATCCGAGCTGGCCGGACGGGAGGTGTCCGAATTTTTGAACCTCACTGGAATGCTCGCTCTAAAGCTTTTGTTTCGAGTGGCGGGGATCATGCTCTGCCTGAGCGTGATCGATATTTTTTATCAGAAATGGCAAACCAGAAAAGACCTCATGATGACCCGTCAGGAGGTCAAGGAAGAGCACAAGCAAAGCGATGGAAACCCGCAGATAAAGTCAAGAATCCGTTCCATCCAAAGGAAGCTCATCAGGCAGCGAATGCTCTCGAGGATATCGAAAGCGAGCGTAATCATCACCAACCCGACCCATTTTGCGGTGGCGCTGCAGTATGAGTCCGGAATGGAGGCACCCACAGTGGTGGCCAAAGGAGTTGATTTCCTTGCGCTCAAGATCATTGCAACCGGCAGGAAGCATGGTGTTTCAATAGTCCGCAATCCTCCTTTGGCACGTGCTTTGTATAAACAGGTAAAACTGGACGAAACAATTCCGCTCGAACTGTACAGAGCTGTGGCAAAAATACTTGCTTACATCTACCAGCAAAAACGGCGAAATCAGGATGGCTAACAAAACGAATACCGGGCAGGGCCTTTTGACCAACCGACTGAAAGCGGCTTCAGACGGAGACGCCATGATGGGCTTAGGGATGGTCGCCATCCTGTCCGTCATGCTTTTGCCTCTGCCTGGCAGTTTTCTTGACGTGCTGCTGGTAATAAACATCTCGGTTGGGCTGATTATCCTTCTTACAGCCATCTACAGCACCAAACCTTTGGATTTCTCAGTTTTTCCATCTTTGCTCCTGGTCACCACCCTGTTTCGCATCTCACTGACAGTGGCCAGCACCCGGCTCGTGCTCCTGCATGGACACGAGGGAACAAAAGCCGCCGGACTGGTTATCCACGCCTTCGGAAACTTCGTCGTCGGCGGCAATTATGTGGTCGGCCTGGTCATGTTCATAATCCTGGTGATAGTAAATTTCATGGTCATCACCAAGGGTACGGAGCGCATTTCCGAGGTGGCGGCCCGGTTCACTTTGGACGCCATGCCCGGAAAACAGATGAGCATCGACGCCGATCTCAATACGGGATTGATCGATGATCGCGAAGCACGCTCGCGGCGCGAGAGGGTCCGCCAGGAAGCCGATTTCTACGGCACAATGGACGGCGCGAGCAAATTTGTCCGAGGCGACGCCGTGGCAGGCATCCTTATTACATTGGTGAATATTTTCGGTGGACTGGCCATTGGTGTTCTTCAAAACGGAATGCCGATATCCGAAGCCTTCCAGAATTATACACTGCTTACGGTTGGCGATGGGCTGGTGACGCAGGTCCCTGCCCTGGTGATCTCTTCCTCGGCGGGCATCCTGGTTAGCCGCGCTGCTTCTGAAATGGGCATGGGTGCGTCATACGGCAAACAGTTCAGCCTGCATCCCAGGCCGCTGTCGATCACAGGCACAATGCTCTTTTTCCTGAGTCTGGTTCCAAGCTTTCCGGCCCTTCCGCTGATCTTTGTCGGTACGGTCCTGTTTGTCCTTGCAGCATATGTGTCCAAGAAACGTAAAGTGGAACAGGCAAAACAGGACAGCGTGGAACCCGAGAGCGTAAAACGGGGGGAAAGTTCGGATCTTCCGCCTCTGCTCGATGTCCTTGAGCTTGAACTCGGCTACGGGCTCATCCCGTTAGTCGATGAATCGCAGAGCGGAGACCTGCTGCAGCGGATCAAGGCAATACGACAGCAACTCGCCCTCGAATACGGGATTCTTGTCCCCGCCCTTCACGTGAGGGATAACCTTCAATTGAAACCTTCCGAATACAGGTTGCTCCTCAAAGGCAACCCGGTCGGAAAAGGTGAGATCATGGTCGGGCATTATCTGGCCCTGAGCACCGGCGAAAACGCCGTAGAGATAAAGGGCTTTCCGACCAGGGACCCGGCCTTCGACCTGCCGGCCGTGTGGATTCCGGAAAACAGGCGTGAGGAAGCTTCCAGGGCAGGCTACACGGTGATAGACCCCTCAACCGTGGTGGCTACTCATTTGACGGAGCTGTTCAAAAAGTATGCTGACCAGATGTTGACCCGCCAGTCGGTGCAGCAGTTGCTCGACAACCTTGCGCTCCAGCAGCCCAAATTGGTCGATGAACTCGTTCCGAACTTGCTTTCGCCCGGAGTCATTCAAAAGGTGCTCCAGGGTCTGGTCCGGGAGGGGGTTACCATTCGCGATCTGCAAACAATCTGCGAAACTCTGGCAGACCACGGGGCGCTAACCAAAGACTCCGATATCCTTACTGAATATGTCCGTCAGGCACTGGCGCGCACCATCACACGGCCGTATGAAACCGAAGACCAGAAGTTCCCCGTCCTGTCGCTCCAGCAGTCATTGGAGGAAAAACTCACACGCGGAATCCAAAAGTCTGAGCACGGCAGCTTTCTAAGCCTCGACCCGGGATTTCTCCAGCAGTTTCTCCAGGCGACCAGCGACGAGGTCAAGCGTTCGGTAAGCCTGGGATACCACCCTGTCCTGCTCTGTTCACCTGTGATAAGGCGGCACTTGAGAAAGCTCCTTGAGCGGTTTTTACCTGATGTGGCTGTGATTAGTCACAGTGAACTGAGCAATTCCGTTGAAATCCGATCTGTCGGCATAATCAGGATGGACTATGCAGGTTAAGACTTTCAAGGCATCTACCATGGAAAAGGCGCTTGCTCAGGTCAAAAAGGATCTCGGACCCGACGCCATTATCCTGAGCAGCAGGAAGGCGCCTGCCGGTTCGGGGGAATCCGGCTTCGAGGTAAGCGCCGCTCGAGAGGCACAGTCCGATTCTGCTCCTGCCAATCCCAGCAATGGGGATGCTTCCGCAGATATGCAAAATGACATTCAGGAGATAAGGAGCTTTCTCTCGCTGCTTATCTCTTCGAAGGACCAGTTGGCGCAGCTCCAGGCGGATCAGCCGCTGGCGGAACTTTATCACTCGCTTCTGGTTCGGGGTCTGGACGAAAAGCAGGTTTTCATCCTTTTGAGCAAGGCGGTATCGGACCTCAACGGTGACACTGTCGACAAACGCCTGATATTCAACGCTTTCTGCAAACGGCTTATTGCTAAAATCGGTTGCGCCAGACCATTCAGGGGTATCTCAAATTCCTCCGGGCCGACCGTTTTTACCTTTTTGGGGCCAACAGGGGTCGGAAAAACGACGACTCTCGCCAAGCTGGCGGCTTATCTAAAGATAAAGCGCCAGCTCGAACTGGGAATCATTTCGCTGGATACCTACCGCATTGGCGCAGTCGAGCAGCTTCAGACCTACGCCGGAATTCTGGAAATCCCTTTCAATTCCGCCCAGAGCCAGACCGAACTCACACGCGCACTCGATGACTTCAGGCACTGCGACGCAGTCCTGGTCGATACGACCGGCAGAAACTACCTGAATCGCGATCATGTGCGGCGCCTGGATTCGTTGTTCGACAGCGTCCGCAAACCTGTTCATTTCCTGGTCCTCAGCGCCACGGCAAAGGATGAAGACCTGAAACGAACCATTACTCATTTTAAACAAATCGAAATCAACAGTCTAATTTTCACAAAACTCGACGAGACGGTTCACCACGGGTGCATTCTAAATCAGTTGCTGCGGTTCAATTACCCGATTTCCTACATGGGTACGGGGCAAAGGGTGCCGGAAGACATTGAACAGGCCACTCAAAAGCGGCTGCTTTCACTCTTGATCCCGGCTGGGAATCAAACTGCATAGGAGGGGAAAAAGATGGATCAGGCTGTGGGACTCAGAAAAAAAGGAAACTCCGAAGTCAAGGTGGATTCCGCCTTCTCCACAGTCATGTCCTCGCTGCAAAAGCCGGTCAGGGTAATGGCGGTCGGCAGCGGAAAGGGCGGGGTGGGAAAAAGCAATGTGGTGATCAACCTGGCTGTGGCGCTGGATCGCATGGGGGTCCGCACGCTGATAATGGATGCCGACCTGGGGCTGGCCAATATAGATGTCCTCCTGGGGCTGACTCCAATGTACAACTTGAGTCATGTGTTGAACGGGCAAAAGCGGCTCGATGAGGTCCTTGTAGATGGTCCGGGCAACATCAAGATCATGCCTGCCAGCTCTGGCGTGCAGGAGCTCACCAGGCTCACAGCCGATCAGAAGCTGCAATTTCTCGAATTGCTCGACGGCCTTGAAACCGATATCGATGTCCTGCTCATTGACACCGGTGCGGGCATCTCGGACGCAGTCCTCTATTTCAACCTGGCGGCTCACGAAAGAATCGTCGTCGTTACCCCCGAACCTACCTCGCTTACCGATGCATACGCTCTGATAAAAGTGCTCTATTCCAGACATGGCGAGCGTCATTTTCGAATCCTTGTCAACATGGCCGCCAATCAAGCTATGGGAAAATCTATCTTCGCAAAACTCAGCAAGGTCGCAGATCACTTTCTGGATGGCCTGTCGCTCGACTATTTGGGGACTATTCCCCTGGATACATGTGTAACCAAATCGGTGCTGAAGCAAAAACCGGTGATGCAGGTTTTCCCCGAAGCACCAGCGTCGAAGGCGTTCATGCAGATAGCCGAAACTATTTGCAGAACCCGTCCCAACGTTAATCAGGGCACGATCCAGTTTTTCTGGAAACGGCTCCTCAACGTCTAGTAAAGGGATGATCCCTATGGAACAGACCACCTGTACGGCTCGGAAGCATACTTATGGCAACCAGGGGGCAGATTCGCTTGCAGCCCAGAGCGAAAGGGACAAGGCTGTT
>OMOE01000091.1 GCA_900290365.1 Syntrophobacter sp. SbD1
GCAGGTGGCGTTCTGCCGGCCAGCGGAGAGGTCTCTGAGGGTGTGGTAAACGCGGACGCCCCGGTAAACGAACGCGCAGTCATCGTGAAAGCCTTTCTTGGCCATGTGTTTATGTTGGTTAATTTCTACACCCTTGAGGCGAGCAGTACCATCCTCCAATCGCTTCCGATGCTTGCCCAGATGTCGAAAAATCGGACGGTCATATCGTTAGGCAGGATAAAGTTTTGCCTGTAACTGGTCAAGCAAGGGAATCTGTCCCTTCAGTATTTTCTGGCGTGCCTCATCCAGGGAAAACCACGCGGCTCTATCGATTTCGGGGAATTCCCTCATCTGCCCGGACCCCTTTGGCCATTCCATGCTGAACATGTTGCTCTTCACCTTGGCTGCATCGCAGTCCCACTCCAGGGCCCAGGCAAAGATGGTTTTCCCGCTTGGCTGCCTCACCGGAGCGAGCTCGATGAAGTTTCCCTCCGGGGTCATGCTCGTCTCCTCTTGGAACTCGCGCCGCGCGGCATCAAGCGGCGCCTCGTCCTCAAACTCACCCTTGGGGATCGACCAGGCGCGGACATCCTTGTGCTCCCAAAAAGGTCCTCCCATGTGAGCCAGGAACACCTCCATGCTGGATTCCTTCAGCCTAAACAGGAGCAAGCCGGCACTTTTCTTTGCTTTGGCCTTCATTTTGGCGGATCACCCTTCTCGGACCCCGTTTTGCTTTTTGGAATGCACACGCACACACACTACCATATGCAGCAAGAACTGCCGTGATTTTAAGTTGGGCGGAGCTTTTTGTCAACTTATTGTTACTCACGACACTTTCCTTTGGCGAGATGTTGGACCATTAAAATCTAATGGCGTGTGCCGCCTGGACGTGTTATCTGACACAAATGCAGACGAAATTCATAGAGGCCACAAACGTAGATGCAGGGGGAATGAATTGGGGAAAGTTTATGGTGGCCAGGTTCACGGAAAGTGAATGGCAACGCCGCTCGGAGGTTGGCGGGCAGAGCATGCTGGCCGAAAGAGGCTGGGCAAAAGACGATTTACTGGTACTTGATCTTCAGACAGGTGAAGGTGCTGTCTTCAAACCCGGGGGCTACGCGAAAGGGGACTTGGACAAGCATGCGGTCTGGGTTTGCCCCCTGTTCGAGCCTTTTTTAGGATGGCTTTACGCGCAGGACTCGGCAGATATCGAGAAGCTGCCCGCCTTGGTCAAGATCA
>OMOE01000103.1:0-183 GCA_900290365.1 Syntrophobacter sp. SbD1
TGGGGCGGATGGGGCTGGGGCGGCCGTGGTAACGTGTCCGTAAACGTTAATCGGACTGTTAATATCAATGGAGCAGGTATAAGCCGCGGCTCGGTGCGAACCACCAGCCTGAGTCGGGCGGCGGCCGCAGGCACCGTAGGTTCTGGCCGGGCGGCGGCAGCGGCCCGGGCTGGCGGGGCTGGC
>OMOE01000103.1:193-37223 GCA_900290365.1 Syntrophobacter sp. SbD1
GGCCGCAGGCACCGTAGGTTCTGGCCGGGCGGCGGCAGCGGCCCGGGCTGGCGGGGCTGGCGGAAGAACTGGTGCAGCCGGCGCCCGTGCAGGTGTGGGGGCCGGACGCACTGGCGCAGCAGGTGGCGCCCGTACTGGAGCCGTGCGCGCAGGCGGCTCTGCTGGCAGACCTTCAGCAGCATCCGTCACTCAGGGACTCAGGTCCGGCGGTAGCCGAACCGGTAGCTCTGCACGGGCCGCAGGATCGCGCACCGGTGGTGGTAGCCGAACCGGCAGCTCTGCACGAGCCGCAGGATCACGCACCGGTGGTGGTAGCCGAACCGGCAGCTCTGCACGGGCCGCAGGATCGCGCACCGGCGGTGGTAGCCGAGCCGGCGCATCTGCACGAACCGGCGGATCGCGTGGCGGCGGCGCACGTGCCGGCGGCGGGGCACGTGGCGGCGGTGGCGCACGTGGCGGTGGCGGCGGCGGGAAACGGAAATAAGGGTCGCTATTGACTTAAATCTAATGTAGAGGCGCGTTGTGAGAACGCGAAGTCGGCTTTTATTTGCCTTTTCTCCGCGTCCTCCGCGTCCTCTGCACTGCACGTGGACGAATCAGGCCTGTTTTTCCTTATAGGTGCTTATCCGGAGCCCCTTCCAGAGGGGTCCCCGGTCAAGGTTGACTCAGTTCCCCACAAATAGAGGCGCATGGTTCGACGTGAAAAAAGGCGGCTCGTTTAAAAGAATACGGGCGATTGCGGGGTGTTTTTTAAATTCGGCATCCAGGAAACGCCGGACTTTTAGCCTGCCCCATCCCTTCGGGTGAGAAAAGCCGGTGTAGAGCGAGAGGTCCCCTTCGTAGTGGAGAGCGGTTGCAAATCTCTCTGCATCGGGACTGTTGACCGGCATATTGAAAATCGCAAGATTCAGAAAGTCGATAAACGGGGCGTGCCGGACCGTAAAATCGAGCGTATTTCGCGCCTCATTTTCTGATTCGGATGGGGTGCCGAAAAGAAGATACACGTAAGTCCCTATTCCTGCCTTTTTGAGCGAAGCCAGCGCTCTCGCGGCGACCGAGAGGTCCATCCCTTTCCCCTCGGAGTCGACAACTCCCTGGTCGCCCGACTCTAAACCGAGCTTCAGCATAATGCAGCCGCTCAGTTTAAGCGCACGGCAAAATTCCTCATCGGCAAGCCTTTTGGTCACTCGCACAAAGCCGTACCAGGGCGCACACGGCGGGTTTTTCGAAAGTTCGCTCAAAAGAGCCGGGCTAATGGCGCTATCTACAAAATGCACGAGCGAAGGGCGGGATTGGGAGCACAAGCGCCTCGCTTCTAAGGCCGCTGATTTGGGCGGGAGCGGCTCATAGCAGACCCTTTCAGCCTTTTCGGGACAGAAAGCACAACGGTTCCAGTAGCATCCCAGGGATGCGCTGTAGGGCAGAATCGGGCCTGGCGCCAGATAATCCCGCAAGGCAAAAGGTTCATAGGAAAACCGCTTTCTTGCGACCCGCCCCCCCAAACCGGCAAGATCGAGGAGCGGTTGTTCTCCGGGACCGCTCACAACATGGTCTATCAGTCCCTGGAAGGGATTTTTCCAGTGCGGATTGCTGCTCCACGAAGTAACAAGGCTGCCTCCGAGCACAATGCGGACCCGCTCATATCGCGCCTTTATAAATCCGATGATTGAAAACGCCGTCAGCGCCTGGCTGAGAAAGCTCAGGGAAATGCCGACAATATCCGGCAAGTGGAGTTCCATTGCCCGGGGAATACGCTTTGAGAAGTATTCGTGGAACGGAGTGTTTTCATACCGTTGGGCCGCCATTAAAAGGTCCGCGCTGCGGACCGGGGAGAGATCGGGGTCCTGGTAATCGGAAAGAGTGATCCGCACCCGACTGATTTCCACCGCCTTCCCGATCAGCCGGTTTAAATCGGAAACCGCCCGCTTGTAGTGCTGGAGATCGAGGTAACCCTGAGGGCTGCGGATAAGATCGAAATTGCGCGACTTGTTTCGAACAGCCCGCCTTGTCCACCTGTCGGGGTCAGGCGGATTTTTTCCAAACAGATGCAGTATCCCCTCTAAATTGGCGTCGATTACCGCACACGCGGCCCCTTCAGCACGCAGGGTCCCATAGAGGCGGGCAATCCCCGGCGGCGGCTCGCTGGGCTTTACCAGTGGAGGATTTATCAATAGAATCATTTATCCTGCAGTCTTGAGACAATAGACTCCTGATACTCCTTAAAGACTGCGTCAGGGTCGTCACTGTTTTGTGCAACAATATTTCTCAGGTGAGTGAAACAGTCCAAATCCATTTCCTGGAATTCGATCCCGATCCCTGCCACTGTCCGGCGTACCGCCCTGCCCTTCAGCTTGATTGAAAGCAGGGAAGACGATCCTGACAGGAATATGGAAATTTCCAGAGGGCCGTGGCCGCCAAGAGTCTCCGCCGTGGTGAGAAACATCCCATTCATGCTCAGGTCATAGACCACTCCGCTGACGCTGATTCGACCAGACCCCACGGTCGCCATCACTTCAAAAGGAACGCGCTTGTGTTTTCGTTTATTCATTGGGTCCCCTGTCTATCAAGGATTCAATACATGCATTTCCGAAAGTTCCATTTTACCAGTAAATTCTTATTGAACCGAGTGATTCTTTTCGATTTCAAGTGCTAATTTCCATTTCGTATTTCATCAGTTCATTATGAAGCACCCCAAAATTCTTTGAGATAAATATCTGATGATAATCTTTATCGTTTTCGATCTCAAAGCCGACTAATACTTGAGAACGACGTGGTGTTGCCGCCGTTTTCCTTCAATAAGAAAGGCCCAATTGGCCTGAGTATTTCTAAAATTAGCAAAGTGCGGACCAACGGGAAGCGAAAAGCCCCATCAATAAAAGGAGCAAGAAGCACGGAGCAAGAAGCACGAAGAAATAGAGGGTTGCGATTCCTGCTTCCCGCTCCCCGCTTCAATAAAAGGAGAACATCTCCATGTCTGAGCTAAAACGCGAACAACTCTTAATGGCCGTAATTTCCGGACGGGGCCCCGCTTACCTGCGGGGAGTAAATCTGGCTTCGATGGACCTCTCCGGCGCCGGTTGGCTGGCTGAGGCCGACCTGCGGGGGGCGGACCTCTCAAACGCCAACCTGAGACGCGCCAATCTGAAAGGAACAAACCTCGAAATGGCCAATATGCATTCGGCGAACCTGGTTGGAGCCAATTTCGAAGGCGCAAACCTGTTCAAAGTAAAGGCAAATGTGGCTAACTTCAACATGGCCAATCTCCGCGGGGCAAACCTGAGGGGGGCAAACCTGGTTGGCGCCACCCTTGTGCGGGCCAACATGGAGGAAGTTGACCTTGACGGGGCAGACCTCGAAGGCGCCAACCTGGAGGGCAGCAATTTGACCAGGGCTGCAATTACAAAAGTGAATCTCAAATTGACGAACCTTGACGGCGCGGACTTAACAGAGGCCGTACTGCATGGCTGCACCGAAACCGGTTCGCCGCCTGAAGAAGACGGTGAGGATTTTCGCGGCACCATTAATTCGATCAGGCTGGCGGACTTGCTTCAGATCGGGTGCCTTTCGCGCTCGAGCTTGAATATAGAGGTCTATTCGGCCGGCGAGCGGGGCAGCATCGACATCGACTCGGGCCGGATCCTCCATGCCCAAACAGGCCGCATCGAGGGTGAAGAGGCTTTCATGAAAATACTGGGATGGGAAAAGGGCCGCTTCATCACCTATCATTTGGCTTCATCGGGTGCCATCACTATCGACAAGCCGGTAGAGCATCTGCTGCTCCAGGCGCACCGCCTGCAGGATGAAAAAAAGTTCTCAGCGGATCGTGACGCCCCCCAAGTTTTTGGACCAGGACAGCAGCCACCCGCTCCATAGCGGGCTTGCCGGTATCAAATGAGGCGCTCAGTCAGACAAGCATAGTTCTTGCAGTCTTGTACAAAGTCTTTTCACCACTTGGAGAATTTCCGCCGATGAACCTGGTACTGACAAAAAACGATATTGGAAAACTCGAAGAGATCATCTCGGACCAACTCCTCGATTCGGGCGCCGAACACGTCGTTGTGGCCGATCTCTCGGGCAATTTGATCATGGAACGGGGTTCGTTGGAAATGGATGATGTCTTCTCTTTGGCAGCGGTTTCGGCGGCAAATTTCGCAGCGACCGCCGAGATAGCGAGGCTCATTGGCGAGCAGGATTTCACGCTTATGTATCACAAAGGCGGCAAACGCAATGTGCACTTTAGCCGTCTGGCCCGAGATTATCTCATCATAACGCTCTTCAATGACAACGTTTCATTGGGACTCATTCGGCTTAAGCTGGTGAACGCAATAGGTGAAATGCGAGCGATATTCGGGGAGTCTTAAGGAAAAAATCAGTGGCATTCATAGACCTGAGCAAAAATGAAATCCAGGCCAAGGTCGTCTACTACGGTCCCGGCCGTGGAGGAAAGACAACGAACCTGCTCTATGTGCATCAGTCCATGTCCAGTCAGGTTTGCGGCAAGATGGTAACGATTGACACAAAGGGGGACAGGACCCTCTTTTTCGACTTTCTGCCTCTGAGCATCGGGAAGGTCCTCAACATGTCAATTCGGATCCAGCTTTACACCGTTCCGGGCCAGGTCATGTACAACACCACGAGAAAGCTTGTTCTAAGGGGAGTTGACGGGGTAGTTTTCGTTGCTGACTCTCTCAAAGTGCAAAAGAACAAGAATATCGAAAGCCTGGAAAACCTCATTAAAAACCTTGGCGACGAAGGACTCTCCATAGCAGATGTACCCCTTGTGCTGCAATACAACAAACGGGACCTTATGGAGTCTAACATACCGCTGCTGCCCGTAGCCGAGCTTGAATGCGATTTGAACGACGGCTTGAACGTTGCCTCTTTTGAGGCAAGTGCAGCCAACGGAACAGGTGTTTACGAAACGTTGCGCGAAATAAGCAAAAGGACCATAAAAAACGTAATCCAGAAGGTAGGCGGCCAAATTGCATGATAAGGGACGATGTGGATCAAAGGATAGCTCATGCCTGACAAACAACTGTGCCAAAGCAAAGCAGGGGCTGGAATTGATTTCCGGGCGCTCGAACTCGAAATCGACAGAGAAATTGACGCTCTTTTTGTCCCCGCGGCCAAGCGGGACCGGGATGAAGATTCAGTCAACAGATCGAAGCAGGGGCAGCCTCCGCCGATGGAGAGCGAGCCCCTTGCCACAAATGCTCAAAGCCGTCCAACGGATGAAAAAGGCGGCCTTTCATTCGCGCCCTTTGAGGCGTCAGCTCAACCGGGATATGACGAAGAGCAACCCGACTACACTTTCGATTCCCGGAAATACCAAAGCCATGAATTATCAGGACTGATAGAACAATTCAATGCCGCTTACCTGAGCCTCGACTGGGAGTTTTCCCGCGAAAACATACAAAAGTTCATTGTTGCCCTTAACCGGCTTGAACCCTTTACCTCCAGATCCTCCGAGGCCAAATACGTTCTCAGGATTATGGACGTCATTCTCAGACGGCTTCTGGATAGACCTCGTGCAGTTAACGGCAGCCTGGTTCAACTGATTCGCGATTCGCAGGGGCTGCTTGCGCATATGATTCTAATGGAAGGCGAGACGGGACCCCACGAGAAGCAGAGGCTCAAAGACCTCATCGGACGTTTCCAGGAACTGCGTCGAAGAGCGCTCGCGGTCAAAGCCGGAGCGAGCGGCGTGCCGCCGCAGCCAGGTTGCGCGCTTGCAGAATCGCCGCGCGCTAAAAGCGGCTGGACAGAAAATGTCGGGCAGGACAATGCCCGGCCCACCGCTCATAAAAGGCTTCAGCCGGTTCACGAAGACGAGATGCAGCCGCAAAGACCCGGGAGCGCTCAATCTTTGACTGAAACCACCTCGGCGCGCGATAAGACATGTCCCGCCCAGGCAACCTCCCCGGCTCGCCGTGAGGATCTGTGTTTCATAGCGTCCTACGGCAAATGCATCGCTTTGCCCGCCTCCTGCATACTCAAGGTGGCCCGGTCGACTGCAAAGACGGGCCTCAAGATACTCAAGCGCGGACATGCAACTCTTTCCGATTTCAAGCCTCGATTGCGTTCAATAAAGCATGGGGTCCTGGGAGACTGGGCGAACATGCCGGCAGAAGCACTCAAATCTTACAGGTTTGAACCATTGGGGCTCCAATGGCCGAACCAGGTCGAGACGAGCGGACCAATGGCAGTACTGGCGAGCGACGGACAAACCCACTGGATAGTGTTCTGCGAGATAGTAAACTTCATAGCCGATGTTGAAATCGGCGCGGCGCCCCAGCAAACCGGCAACCGCTTCGGCCCCTTTGAAAATAAATCCCAGCTTGTGGCACCGATTTTTGAACCGGCTGCCCTCCTTTCGAGCAAAAGCTCGACGCCCGATAATAACCGGCGGAGGGAATAAGTGGTGGAGCCCGTCACACAAGGTGAGTTTCAGGCGGCTGATCCCATACAGTTCTACGACTATGGCATCGCGTTGATGGACGGCCAGTTCTGGGAGGAAGCCATCCAAGAGCTGAACATGGCGGCCAGTCTTGGGTTTCGGCGTCTCAAATGCTGGGAATATTGCGGCGACTGCGCTTCCAAACTGGGGAAGTGGGACGACGCATTCCGATTCTATGAATACGTCTATTCGGATGCAGACCTTGCCGATGAGCCGAAAAAAGCAGTGCTGGCAAAGATTTCAAAGTGCTCGCAAGCTCAGAGGAAGGACCATGCCGGCACAACAGCCACAACAAGGCAACTTGCAAAGGCACAGCCCGAAGAGCAGCAGGACAAACCCGAATTGATCAGTCCATCGGTCCTGTCGATCACCCCTCATTCGGTTGATGCGGTCATTGGCCGTACGGCCATATCATGGCCAGACCGCATGGGCAGGACTCTCGACGGTTGCACGCATTCATACCGGGTGGCCGGCCTGCTGCACATAGGAGCGAGTTCTCTTATTGTTGAACTGGAAGAACAGGCCAGCGGGAAAAAATTTGCCGGCCAAGCCTTCAGCGGAAAGCTCGCCGATGCTCTTCCAGCCGAAAAGCTGGCCCTGTGGGCAAAAAGGCAGATGTTAATAAATTCCCGCCATCTGGTCAGGATCTATGATCTAGCATCTATTGACGGGCGCTTGTTCATAGTGAGGGAACACCTGCCGCTTTCGTTGAATGATCTGTTTGCGGCGGGAGTAAGCATGCCGATATCTCTTGCCGTGAGGTTGGGCCATCAGTTGTTGGAAGCCCTGGGAGACCTGCACCTGCACATGGCCTCAGACGGCAGGATTCAAAACCTGCACCATCTGGACCTGCGTCCCTCGCGCGTCCTCCTGCGAAGAGACAAACCATACCTCAAGGTATACAACGGCGGCCTCTGGAAAGAAATGGAAGCAGCCGATCCGGCCGGGACACACTTGACCGAGCTTCCGCTCCCTCATCTTTCCTACAGGGCGCCTGAACAGTTCAGGACTTACCTTGCCCGCAAAAGACCTCCCCTCTTTACAGATATCTATCTTTTCGGGACACTCTTTTACGAAATGCTGACCGGGACGCCGGCCTTCAATGCATCCTCTTACCGCGAGTACGAAATCCAGCACTGTGAGCAGTACCCTCCGCCACCCAAGGTGTGGAGGTCCGAAATTCCCGAAACGCTCAACGAACTGATAATGAATTGCCTGGCATGCGATCCGATGAGACGCTTTCGGAGTGCGACACAGATCTCTCTGATCTTGGAAAAATCTTTTCCAACCGAAGTTGCACGTCCAAGAGACGATTTGTACCAAAGATTCCTCGAAAAAGTCGAGCTTGCCTGAATTACAACTTTTACCTGTTATAGATAGTTTCATGATCTGCTGTGGACAGGAGGCCCTTTTCTTTCGCCCAAACGACACACCGCTTTGAGCACGTTCCGAGGATTTTGATGATCTCCTCTCGTTCACAAATACGTTCCTTCTCTGTATTTGGATCCAGGCGAGCACTTTTAAGCTCGTCGTCCATGCTCGTGATCGAGGCTTGGAGTTGGCAGAGCACATCTTTGACGACCTGTTTTGCGTTTTTGTGTTCGCCAACTACACATCGTAGAAAAACCTCTATCTTCACTGCCTGAATCAGAACGCTCGCAGGATTCATCGTTGCTGCAACCGAACCACCAACTCCCATCCCAAGCAAAGCGCCCCCTCCAAAAATCACCGCGGTACCACCCGCTATCCCCATCCCCCCGGAGGCAATGGCGCCGCCGCCCATGGCAGCCAGTCCGGCCTTGACGGCAGCCGCGCCGGCAAGACCCATTGAATGACCGATAAGGCCTCCGATAAATGGCGCGGCTATGCCAAATGTCAGGGCCCCCGCGACGGTGCCGATCCCTGCGATTATGGCAATGTTTGTCCAATAGCCGGCAAGTGATCGGTTCACACTCTGAAGTTCGGATCGAAGCAGAGATCCTTTGTCTTTAGGCAACCCAAGCAGATGAGAGGCATTCTCCAAAGATTGGGTCACCAATTCTTTGGAAAGTGAAGGCATGATTTTAGCCAGATCACGAATCTTTCGAGCCCATCCCTTTTCTCCGGCAGTCATTGGCCAGTAGGCTTCAAAGGCGGCCAGTTCCAATACTATCAACTCCCGCACAAAAGGATTCGAGCATTGTGACAGACTTTCCATAGCTGAATGAAAGCTGTGGGACTCGATCGGATACATTGTTGGCCGTACCGCCTCCGGCAGGTTTGCGAATCCCGCCTTTACCAATCTTAGCCAATCCAGGTACCAGTTTCTCTTCGGCGTTAGACTGTCACCGAAGAAATCACCCGCTTTGGTGTTTCTGATGTCCTGTTCGATCATTGCCGCCTGAAGTGACACCATGACCGACATCGCATTGGTATCCAACGAGAAATAATCGAGTGTCACCCTCTGCTGAAAAGGTTCATCCCCGAGGTGCTCGAAAAGTTCACCTGGTTGGTAACTGCCGGAGTGTCCGGGAAGTCCCTGCTCCCGCAGGCAAATGAAATCAATTGTGAGCGCACAGGCCGCGGATGACTTACCCGCTTCCGAGGCAGATCGGTAAATCAGCGCCAAACGGGGAAGAAATATATACACCGTCGAGGTGAGGGCGAACACGTGAATCCAGATTGCCCCAGGTATGCCTGCACCTTGCGCCATTGCCTTGATAGCTTCTACATTCGGAAAGCTTTGGCCGAGTATTACAGCTGCAGGCCAGAAGAGAATCCTGGCAATAACCAGCCGGGTTTCGGGAGACTCGATCAGCGTGCTTTTCCAGAAGAAGGAGTAATCCCACACAACCGCTTGAATATACATTCCGGCGATAGCCCCAGCGGCAAGACAAATTGCCGAGAGGTTTACAATCGTTTCCACTCGCGCAATGATAGTGCGGCGATACACCCGGAAGTAGCGGAACAGGAACAAGCGCGCAACCCGTGCGTGAGCAGCCGTCGTCACAATTTGCTCGGCAACCGGCTCAACAAACACAGCCCAGAGTCTCAGCAACGGCCTCAATACAATCTGGGCCCAAATCGGCAAATCAGGTTCGGCCCGCTGCCGCTCCATCCGTAGAGAAGGGATACTTAATTGTGACGAAGATGTTTGGTCCGGGGATCGAGCGGCGCCGGATCGGCGATGCAATAGGATGAAAAGACCAACCACAATGATGTTCCACAGAATGAGCATCACAATCGGGTTCACGAAAACGTGAATGGTCCGCTGAGGTCCGAGAACCTTCTCCAGGCCCAGAGGTGAGAGGACATTGCTTAATCCCCCGATAAAGAACGCCAGCAACGGTACGATCAACTGCAGCCGGGGCCATGGTAATGGCTTGAGTACAAGGCGTCGATAGGCAGAAGGCAAGTGGTCCAGCAGCACCTCGGTCATTGGAATTATAGAGCACTCAGGCGGGTCTTCCCCTTTCAGTTCGAACTCTGCCTCCTTTATGGCTTCTTGAGACACGAGTTCGGGTGCAATGTTCACCACGGTCTGAACCAGCAAGGCCTTGCGGAATTCTTCTTCTCGAAGAGTAACGACCAGGGATGTCCTCCCGGGATCATTAGCATCCACGTCGATTTTCGGTATTACGGAGCGGACCGGTTTATTTGCCCCTGGAGCAATCGGACTCGCCAAATGCCCTTCTTTTGTTTCCACGACAATTCCTCTCTTCTCCGGCGCCTGGTTTTTCCCATCAACCGGATACCGCCTGGATGACCAGCCACATTGTTTAATTATTATCAATCCCAATGTAACACACAAGCGATATGCCGACATCTCTGCATCTGTTTTCCGCCCCTCTGTGCTGAAGGGAAACGGCCGTTCGGCCCAGATCTCAAACAGTTCGCAATGCTTGACGGAAGGTGGAACTTGCAGTCTGTCTCGATTTCGTGAATGTTGATCTGAACGTGGTAAAGTTTCTGGACTTTGAGATTTTAAGATCCAGGAGAGGAGTGCGGAGTTTCCGCTTTCCCAGCCAAACGACGGGCATCACCCGATGTCAACGGAGCGCAGCCGAATTGCCTGCCCGAGTTAGTGTCCATCCGGAAACTCCGGATGTGACACTTACAGTTTCCAATAATGATAGCTGGGGATAGTTTGGGTTCTTTGAATTTGGGAATTGAGGGATTTAGGAATTAATCCTGGACCCCTCAATTCACAATCCCTTAATTCTTGAAGATAGGCTTCGCGGAAAGCAAACCGCTATTGAGCGAGGACGGAAACTCCGGTTGAGAGTGAATCGGATGGAATTGGAACCGGCGACCGGGCGGCGTAGCCTCCCCCATTCATCAGCTCTTTGAGAAAACGGCTGTGGAGTGAATGGCCCGCTTTTTGGACCTCGAACTTTCCCAACACCGGAAGCCCCGTAAGCGCTAAATCACCCACGAAATCAAGTATTTTGTGACGAACGCATTCATCCGAATAGCGAAAGCCATCGGCATTAAGCAATGCATGGTCATCAAAGACGACGGCATTAGACAGAGAGCCCCCCTGAATCAAGCCCATTTTTTGAAGCTTCAGAACATCTTTAAGAAACCCGAATGTTCGAGCTTTGGCTATTTCCCTGCCGAAGCTGCCGTTTTTCAACGCCCAGGAGTATGCCTGTTTTCCCACACAAGGGTGTGGATAATCGATCACATAGCGAACCTGAAACTGCTCGGATGGAGTCGCCTTGATAAACGAATCGCCTTCCGATACGGTTAAGGCCTTCTGTATGCTCAGGTACTTCCTCACTCCGTCCTGTTCCACGATGGAGGCTTTACGGATCAGATTCACATATGGCGCCGCACTTCCGTCGAAAATCGGTGCCTCGGGACCGCTTAGTTCCACCAGGACATTGTCGACGCCGCATCCGTAAAGAGCCCGCATCCGTAAAGAGCTGCCATCAAATGTTCGACGGTAGCAATCGCCACGCCGGCCGAGCCAATCGTAGTGGCCTGTATTGTATTGACCACATTACTGTAATTTGCGCAAATGGATGGGCTCTCAGGTATGTCCGTCCGGACAAATTTGATGCCATGCCCAACCGGAGCCGGCCTCAAAACCAGAGCCACTTTCAGTCCGCAATGCAGGGCTACCCCGCTGCACCACACGGATTGGCCTATAGTGTGCTGTTTCAGATAAGTCACGCCCCTTTTATCCTCCCCCGCCGCCTCCCAAGCATCTTTCGTGCCAAAATTCTTTCGACTGTTTGATCCCTGGAAAACATGCTGGGAACTACTTTTACATGCACCGGCAGAAAATAACAAGTTTGAATACAGGCTCCTTATGTGGAAAAATTGATACATACGGGCGATCAGTGTATTTTTTTTGCCACAGATGAGGGACGGAGGGAGCGGGGAGAAACATTTGCTCCGTGCTCCATTGCCCCTCTCAAAACCTAACCGCTTGATTATTTTTTTTGAATATTTGATACTTGTGAGGCGGGCGGCGGCTTGGTCCCAATGCTCTTCATTTAGGAACAAATCGAAACATTTTTTATTTCCGGGAGTTTGCATGAAAATAGATCAGTTCCCTTCGGAAATGCAGGTCCACGTTGTTCCTCGGATCGGAGGCGAATACTTTTATCGGTGCATTGGGTGCGAGGGCTGTTTCGGAATTGAAGAACTTCTCTATACCTGTCCGAAATGTGGATCGGTTCTTCTTATAGAAGACAGGGAACGGGAGCGTCTCAAAGAGATTTCCGGCGCCAAATGGCGCAGAATTTTCGACCATAGAAGAATGCTCAATATCCCGGCGCTCAGCGGCATATATCGATTTCATGAACTGCTCGGATCGATAATACCCCTGGAGGATATTGTTTACTTAGGTGAGGGGCACACCCCTGTGATCTCGGCGAACGAAGCGATGAAAGACTGGGCCGGCATGGGATTGTGCTACAAAAACGACGGCCAGAACCCGAGCGCGTCTTTCAAAGACCGCGGTATGGCCAGCGCCTTCAGCTACTTGAATTATCTCATCAACAAGCGTGGCGTTCGAAACGTTTTGGCGATCTGTGCATCCACGGGAGATACTTCGGCATCCGCGGCCCTTTACGCATCGTACCTGTGCCGAAATGTAAAATCGGCCGTTCTTCTGCCCCGTGGCAAGGTGACCCCGCAACAACTTGGGCAGCCTCTTGGAAACGGCGCAAGAGTCATCGAAATTCCGGGCGTCTTTGACGACTGCATGAAGGTTGTAGAATACCTGTCGGAAAATTTCTCCGTAGCCCTTATGAATTCCAAAAACGCCTGGCGAATTTTAGGACAGGAATCCTACAGCTATGAAATCGCCCAGGCATTCGATTACGAGGTGGGCGGGTTGGCAGTGGTGGTCCCAATCGGAAACGCCGGTAACATAACAGCGGTAATGGCGGGTTTTCTCAAAATGTATGATTTGAACATCATCGACTCTTTGCCGGCCGTTATCGGGGTTCAATCGGAGCATGCCAACCCCGTTTACCTCTACTATCTGGAACCCGAAGAGGCCGCGAGACAATTTCGCCCGGTGGCCGTTCGCCCCAGTGTCGCCCAGGCAGCCATGATCGGAAATCCTGTTTCCATGCCGCGCGTTATACGGCTCGTCGAGCAGTACCGAAAAATTGCCGGTGAAGAATCGGTCCGAATCGTTCAGATATCCGAACAGGAGATCATGGATTCTATGCTGGTTGCAAACCGCAATGGACATATCGCCTGCACGCAGGGCGGGGAGTGCCTGGCGGGGCTTAGAAAAGCGGTCGCTGAAAATAAGATCGACAAGAACCGCACGGCCATTCTCGACGCCACTGCGCATGCACTCAAATTTGCTGTTTTTCAGGATAAATACTTCTTCGACACCTTTGAACCCGAATTCGAGGTCACCCCAAAACCGGAGCTTCAAAACGCCCCATTGTTACTCGACCTGCCCGATTCAGTTCCAAGCCCGGCCAAAGGGAAGCTCAGCGCGGCGGAATTTGAGGAATTCGTTGAATTTACAGCATTGAGGATTGCCGGGGTCCTGGACCTTAAACATAAGAAGAAATGAATGAGAAAATGAGCATACTTGCATACAACGACATTTTGCCACGGATCGGCGAAAATGTTTTCATTGCCCCGGGGGCGTTCGTCATAGGAGACGTTGTCATCGGGGAGCACAGCAGCATATGGTTCAACACCGTTGTTCGAGGCGACGTGGATTACATAAGGATAGGGTCGTTCACCTGCGTTCAGGACAACTCAACCCTTCATGTAACCGAATCTCTGTTCCCGCTGCTTATAGGGGACCGCGTACTGATTGCACACAAAGCGATGATTCACGGCTGCACGATAGAAGACGAATGCTTTATTGGAATGGGATCTATAATACTGGATGGCTGCAAGGTCGGGAAAGGCTCGATCATCGGCGCCGGGTCCCTGCTTCCGCCCGGCCTAGAGGTCCCGCCGGAATCAGTCGTGATGGGATCTCCCGCCAGGGTAAAAAAGAAGACGGGAGAAAAAGAGCGAGCAATGATCGAGCATGGCTGGCGCCGCTATGTCGATCTTGCCTCCGATTACCTCAAGGCGGCGAGAGGCAGGACTGAGTGCTGAGGACTGAGGACTGAGGACTGAGGGAAAGCAAGCGCTAGCACCATTTATCCCGAGTGTTGGGATGCAGGTGCGTGTCTTTTGAGATCGGGGAGACGCCGCTGAGAACGCATCTTTCTATCAACTCCCGGGCGGCCGTGTTCAGTGCCTGCTCGGTTCCGGTCCATCTCTGAAGGGCATTTTCCAGGGTGGGCGCCAGCCCGGCGTCCATGAGCGCGCAAAGAAGTATATAGAGCGATGTTGCTTCCACACTGGCTTTTAGATCGAATATAGCACGGTCCATGTTCATGATTTCATCCTGATTGATTCAGCGCAGTCCAGCAAAACGCTGGTAAAAACGTTTACCAGGCCCCAGATAAGATCCAAAGAACTAAGATGCATAATTATGGTTTCATCGAACAGAACGTGGAAGGATGGTTCGAATTCCTCATCCCGTCCCCAATAAATTATCTGCATCGGAATTCGGGGAAAAACCCTGAACCGGTATGACAGGTCCCCCGAGTCACCCTTTTCGCCCTGCATCTTTCTGGCCGCGGCTTCCAGCAGGCTCATCCGGCCATCGAATACTCCGGCAAGCGGCCCGGTTGGGAGAGTGTGGGAAGCGGTAAAAAAAAGACGCCCCCCGGGAAGGTCCTTCTCGCTTACCCATTTATTGGCCAGGGGCTTATTCTGAGCGTACAAAAGATAGTGAAGCGCCACCAGGTTTACCTGAAAATCCTTTGAAAAATCTTCATGGCGTCCCAATACTTCGATTCGCTCTGTTTCGGGATAGCACAAAACTGCCGTGTTCAGGAACGGAACCACGTATACATTTTCTTCGGGATCGAATTCTACAAGCGCCCTTTGCGTGATTTCCCCTGGATCGGCCTTCCTCAATGCATCCCACAGCCGGGGATCGATCTGCACGTCGCCGGCAAGCGGCATTTCGCCGATTGCTTCTGTTTCCACCAGACGGGCTATGATTTCGCGGGCCGAATCGGCCATTTCTTTCGGGACCATGATGCGCCCCCAACCCTTCTGTGGAACGAACAGGCCGGCATAAGGCGTCTCCTCGAATGACCTGACCAGCACAGGTATTCCTTCCTGCCTCAAAGCATCCGCAAGTAAATCGGCTTCGAAGCGATTGGAAAGGGTGTGCACTTTTACATACTGGAATTGTTCTTCAGTCAAGGGTTGCCTCACTTCGTTCGGGGGCGGTGGGACCGCCGGCCAGGTTCGCCGCTGCCTTCGGCGGCGGCAAAAAAAATCCCTCTGCCCACCTCACTTCGTTCGGGGTCTGCAGGTTCAAGGTCTGCGGGTAAAAAACGACTCGATGCCCGCCGAATCGTGACATTAATTATTATACCACGAACGGATTTGCTTATGCAAAACGGTAACGCAAAGCGACGTCCTAAAGCGGAACATTAAAACGCAGGTGAGCCGAAAACAAGTGAATTGGTGAATGGCGGGTAAAAAAATGTATTTCAAGTCGATTTAAGTGTATATAAACCTCGCTAAGTAGAAAGACTTCTATTGAGGGGTGGCAAATACCGGCATTTGAGGAGTTTTTATGAATATTTTGGTCACGGGCGGCGCGGGATACATCGGTTCACATACATCCAAGCTATTGAAAAAGGCAGGGCACGTCCCGGTGGTGTTCGATAATCTGTCAAACGGATGGGCCGAATGGGTCAAATTCGGGCCGTTCGCTTTCGGTGACATCCGCGATGAAGAAGCGCTTTTCCGCGCCCTGGCCGGCTTCAAAATCGATGCGGTCATACATTTCGCCGCCAAGGCCTACGTTGAAGAGTCCACCCGATTGCCGGAACTTTACTTCGATAATAACGTAAACGGCACGATATCACTTCTTAAAGCAATGAAGCGCGCCGGCACGAAATTGCTGGTATTCTCCAGCTCATGCGCAACATACGGCAATGCGGAAACGCCGGCGATCCGTGAAGACCACCCGCAGCAGCCAACCAACCCGTATGGTTTGTCCAAGCTGATGTGCGAGCAGGTTATATCGACGGCTGCTCCCGTGTTAGGGCTTCGATACGCCATGCTGCGCTACTTCAACGTTATAGGAAACGATCCGGAGGGAGAGATTTTCGAAAGGCACGAACCCGAAACACACGTCCTGCCCAACCTGATAAAAGCGGCCATGTCGGGTGGATCATTTACCCTTTTCGGGACGAACCACGACACGCCGGACGGAACGGCCGTGCGCGATTATGTGAACGTAATGGACCTTGGGCAGGCTCACATAAGAGCAATCGATGAACTCTCCACTCGGGAAAGGCTCGTTTCAAACGTTGGAACCGGGTCCGGTGTATCGGTGCGCGAGCTTGTCGAAATAGTTGAAAAAGAATTAAAGGTTCGGGTCAACGTGGAAGAAAAGCCGATCAGACCAGGGGACCCGCCTAGCCTCGTAGCCGATAACGGATACCTCCGCACCTGGTTCGATCACGAGTTTAAATCGCTCGGCAAAGCCGTGCGCGAGACAGCCAAAACTCAGGTATGAGAACTGAGGGAATTGGTTTTTTACGCGAAGACGCGAAGGCGGGAAGAAAGAATAAAGCTAATAAAAGAAGTGCTGAAAATTGTACTGTTTGCCGGGTGGGAAATAAGCTTTCTCTTCGCGGCTTCGCGTGAAAAAACCAACCTCCTCACCCCTCACCCAGAAGATCGATGTATCTCCTTATCCAGGGCAAATTTCGATAGAACAGATGCGATGAAAGAGCTTCGGACAACGGTTTCGTATCGTAAGGGATGCGCATCATCGTGATCGCTTGCTCTTCCGTGTCGTAGAGGACGCAATTAGCGATCGGCGTTCCGTCACGGTAAGGGCCCCCTACGCTCCCGGCCTTGACCCAGTAGCGGGAATTCTTGTTCAACCGGAGCCTCAGGTCTTTCTTCCTCTCAGGACTGTGCACTTTAACCTCGCCTCCCTCCGGCAGTTCATAAATGGCGGGAATGTGGTCGTGTCCGCTAAAGATCAGCCGTTTGGGGTAGTTTCGCCATAGCGGGACAGCCTTTCGAAGGGCCGCTTCGTCCAGGTATCCGAAGCATTCGATAGTCGGGGCCGCCCGTTTAGCAGAAAGAGCAGAAAGAGCAGGAAGGTCGAAAGGGGAATGATGCACGATGATGAAATCTTCCTTATCTATCGATAGCGGAAGGCCGAGGATATACTCGATTGCTCCTTGCTGCGCAAAGAGCATCCCGGCATTGTAGGCCGTAGCCTGAATGCGGTCCACCTGGCCGGGAAAGTCCGTAATGGCCCCGGCTATCAACAGGTCGTGATTGCCGGCAACAGTTGGGATGCCGGTCGAACGCAGCCGCGAAAAAGTCTTGTCTCCGAAAGGAAGCCAGCCGGCAAGGTCGCCAAGGCAATAAACTTCATCGGCCTTTTCAGCTTCCAAATGCTTCAAGCAAACATCGAGCGCATCGACATTGCCGTGAAGGTCCCCGAATAAATAAATCCGCATAGCTGTCCCTGTCAAATTTGAGGATTAAGGAACTGAGGGATTGAGGGATTTGGCCTCTCACCCCTCACCCCTCACTGCTCACTGCTCACTGCTTATCGTCCATTCAAGCCCATTGGATACGGCGTGCACGGCGCCATTTGTATCGGTTCTGTATATAGGGATATTTCGTTTTGCACAACGATCCAGTACGGCAGGCGCAGGGAAACCAAACCGGTTGAAGACGATTATATAACATGATCGGCCCAGAGTGCATGCCCATTTTAGCTTAATCGCCAACCATGTTATCCTGTAATTTCATACAGTTACCAGACTACAGCAAGGCATCATTAACTTACCGCACCGCAAGCTTTACCCTATCGCGGATTCCTGCCCCGCCAGATACACGACTTCCGAAACAGGACACCCAAATCCAGATATTGGCTAGACAGCAGCTTACGTCCCAATGGGACACCCTTGAAACCACGAAAAGGCGCCCCTCACATGGGGTAGCCCGGATAACTCGTTTATCCGGGCGCGAAGCGCAAGGTTCGAATGAAAGGCTCCCTGCTGATTTTTCTTAAACACGAACGCGAACGGGACATTTTTCAGGAGGCAGGCCAGGAGACAGGATAACAGGATCAAAACAAGCAGGGCGCCCTGCCGGGCGCACCACGACAAAAAAGGGGGCACCTGAGTGTGCCCCCTCGATTATCAGTTTGATTAGCAAATGTTTCCTAATCTTTCGGATAATCCGTTAGAAACTTGGTTGGCTTGGAACAAGACTCAACCCCCAAATTCAGCCGGGGAGACATCCTGCCATCTCTCTTCCCATTGTGTTTCCGAATGAGAGAATTTACCTTCCAGTTCAATGTTTTCCGGTTCCCACTGCGTGGGACACTCTTTTTTGAGCCTATCAATTCTATCGGTGAGCTCTTCGAGCACCATATGGAGCTCATTAACAATAGGGACGACTTTCTGCTTGTCCCCACTCGAAACTTCATCTAATTTCCTTACCACATCGTAAACTTTGGCTTTCCATCCGGCCAGTTCGATGTTCAGACTGTCACAATAGGATTGCACGTCCATATCGATCTCCTTTTCATTTTACCGTTTGCGGCTAAAACACTTTGCGCCGCTGGTCTCGAGTTCTCGATAAAGTGATCAAAAACTGTAGGGGCATAAGCTAAGTGACGGTGCCCGCACCATCGAGGCTGGAGCGGCTCTTTTCTTTGCCACTGTGCTTCTGCAGGAATCTTCTCTATGGGCTCAGTAATTTCCTCATCTCCATGTTCTATGAGCGTTTCCTGTGTGATGCCCCTGCTCCCATTAACCCGTCATATTGGTCACACTTATCACGTCATCCGCGCTTCTACTGCCCTGGCCCCCGGTACGTGGGAGACTTCCTTACTATGAGGACGGCAATGTTGACCTTGACGCGCCCACTGCGTTGGCCGTTAGAGGGGAGAGATACTTTGCTATTGGACACTCGTTTGTCTGAGGTGATAAGAAGGTGAAAATGAGGTGATTTGAAAGTGAAAATCCAAAGAATTCTTTGCGCGTTACTATCTGGGAGTTAGCACTGGATCTAGAAAGCTACTAATCATATGGGCCGGTTTGGTAAATGTCGAGTAGGTGGAGACTGTATTTTTCGAGCAAACCGCATAGGGGAGCTACATACACTCCGACTGCATTTTCGGGTAAGATAGCGAAATGGTGATACTAAAACTGATTATGACGATCAATGTAAGCAGCCCGCACAGCTATCCCTGCCCGCTTCTGTGGTTATCGTCCATTTGAGCCCGTCCGATACGGCGTGCACGGCGCCCTCGGTATCGGTTCTGTATATGGGGATATTTCTTTTTGCGCAACGCTCCAGCACAGCCGGAGAAGGGAAACCGAACGGGTTATAAACGGTTATATACCATGATCGACTCAGGAAACATGGCCCATTTTAACTTAATCTCCAACTATCTTCTCCTATAATTTCCAACAGTTACCAGGCTGCACCAAGATATCATCAACTTATCGCACCGCAAACTCTACCCTATCGAGGTCCTGCCCCGCCCGATACACGGCTTCCGAAACAAGACACCCAAATCCACACATGAATTGCAAAACTTGCGCTTTTCAGAACCTCGGTTTTTCAAGGATAGGAGAGCTCTTGGCCAGCCCCCCAACCCCACCAGCCCCCCATAAATCACCCTTGACCCCCAAGGGGGGCGAGTTACTATCATACCAAAATAGTATGAAATAGGCGGGTTGATTCTTTTTGAGATGTGACCCGATGTTGCTCATAGGCAATTTTGTCCAACGTCTCGAAGAGGTGGACTAAGGAGCAAGAAAAGGAGTAGCCATGGAGCTTCGACAAGCAATTCGGACTCGGCGCAGCATACGATGCTTTCTTCCCAGACCCGTATCGACAGAGATCATTCAGGAACTCATAAGTGAGTCCCTATGGGCTCCCTCATGGACCAACACGCAACCATGGGAGATTGTTGCGGTGACAGGCGAACCCCTCGAACAGTTTAAACGCGAGAACAAAGCGGCCCTTCTCGCAGGTCGGACCTCTGCCCCCGATATTTCCATGCCGTGCGAGTGGCCGGCGGCACTCAAGAAGAGAAGCATGGAACTGTCGAAGAATATCTTTGAGTCCCTGGGGATTGGTCAGGATGACGCAGATGGCAGAGTCGAGTATTACGCCCGGCTGTATCACCTCTTTGATGCCCCCGCCCTCATCTTGGTGTTAATCGATAAAGAACTGTCGCTTGAGTACGCAATGCTGAACGCAGGCATATTTCTCCAGACTTTTCTTCTACTAGCACACGACGCTGGTCTTGGGGCATGTATTTTCGCTGGTACTGTCCATTGTCCCGAAATCGTCCACAGAAATTTTGCCATTCCCAACACCAAGCTCCTTGCCATAGGGATAGCCCTCGGCTGGCCGGATATCGACGCTCCCATCAACAACTTCGAGAGAAAGAGAGGAAAAGTTGAAGAATTCGTGCGCTGGATCTCTTAATCCGGTTGAATCACCGGTCGCGGTAGAGATGCCGGTTGCCCGGCGATTTACGCACGCCTTATTGCAATTCCTATCGCCCGTAATGAAGAAGCCATATCCAAGGAATTGTCCGACTAAGCGGATTGCATCTTTCCGTATCTTCTCTCATAATCCTCGATCGCTTTTGAAAGAGCTTCGGCTCCCAAATTGGAGCAGTGCACCTTTTCTTTTGGAAGCCCATCCAGAGCCTCCGCAACGGATTCATTCGTTATCAGTTTGGCCTCTTGCAGCGTTTTTCCCTTCGCCATTTCACTAACCATGCTTGATACGGAAATGGCCGCAACACATCCAAATGTCTTGAATTTCACATCCACTAGTCTATCGTTTTCGACTTTGATGTAAAAAGCCATCATGTCACCGCATACTGGGTTGCCGACTTCGCCGACGCCGTCAGCATCTTTTATCTCTCCAACATTTCTCGGATTGGAGAAATGTTCCATTACTTTTTCTGAATACATGGCTCTCCTCCCTGCGAAACTTGAAATGTCTTTTCCTTGACAATGCTCACGCACAGGTTTCCTTGCCGTAAACGGGCGCTTCTCTCCCCCAAACGGGTGAAAGCATGCGGAGCCTGTCGACAGCGGTTGGAAGTTTTTCGAGAACGTACATAATTTCTTCAACCGTGTTTGTTTTGTCGATGGTAAATACTGCAGATCCTTGTGCAACAACGGCTGGAACACCAATAGCGACCAAAACGGGGGATGTTTTCAGGGCCTTTGAAGCACAAGCAGAACCTGTATTCACATAGATACCTTCCCTGGCAAGCATAAAGATGAGTGATTCTCCCTCAATAGCTTCAAAGCAAAAGCTCGCATGACCAGGAAGTCGATTCTGCGGATGCCCGGTAAACCTGACTTTGGGGACTCTCTCCAGAACACCGTTCACCAAGAGATCTCTCAGTTTCCGCACGTGAACCGTCTTTTCGGGCAGTTCTTCCATCGCAAGCTCCGACGCCTTCCCGAGCCCCACAATGCCGGGAATATTTTCCGTTCCCGCTCTCCTGCCGTTTTCCTGGATGCCGCCATGAATGAGAGGCATGAGCCTTATCTTTTCCCTGAAGTAGAGCGCGCCAACCCCTTTGGGTGCACCTACCGAAACGCCTGAAAGGCTTAGCAAATCAACATTGAGCTCGTTGACATCAACCTTGACATTGCCGGTCGAAGCAACCGCGTCGGTGTGGAAGATAACTCCTTTTTCTCTGCAAATCGAAGCAAGCTCCGAGATAGATTGAAGGGTCCCGATTTCATTATTTGCGTGCATTATGGATACGAGGACGGTCTCAGCGTTAATTGCCTTTTGGAGACGCTCGGGGGCGACCACGCCATGATTGTCCACGGGAAGGAAAGTGACCTCAAAGTCCAAGCGCTCGAGGAAGCGGGCGGAATTGAGCACGGAATGGTGTTCGATCGCAGAGACGATTATGTGTCTTCCTTTTTTTTGCCTGCCTAGAGCTACTCCCTTAATCGCCAGGTTATTGGCTTCCGCCCCTGAGGAAGTGAAGATAACGTTTTCTGCGTTCGCCCCTATCAGATTAGCCACCTTCGCTCTTTGTTCTTCTAGTGTCAGCTTGATTCTTGATCCCAGATCATAGACCGTGGAAGGATTGGCGAAGAGCTGATCGAAGTAGGGCAGCATGGCTTCGATCACCTCTTTTCTCACAGGTGACGCCGATGCGTGATCAAGATAGCTCCCACTCATAGCACCCTCCATTCACTTAACCTTTCGAATGTACAACTTATAGCAGTCTTCATCTTCTTCTATACCGATAAACTCCTGTCCGCACTTTTTGCACCACGCGGGAAGATCTTCCAGCGCACCGTCATAATCGGTCAAGACCTGCAAGACCTGTCCTTTCTTCATGCACTTGAGCTTATCACCCGGTTCCAACAAGTGCATCGGGCACATCCGGCATACCAGATCCAGGATTTCGTCGGTCGGAATATCTTTTACGAACTTCATCTCATCCTCCATTGGCTCACCCTGCGAAGGGAGCGCCTTCAGTTCGTAATCATAGCATTTTAGTAGAGTTTAATCATGGTGCGTCCTGATAACAATTTATCCCGTTCAGGCTCAGGCCAATTTTTTCTCCAGAAAAACGGGAAGATAGCCATACTTCAGTTGGCGCTGGATGACGATCACCTTGGTAGGGATTGGGAGCTTTTCGCGGTAATACTTCCCCCCGTAACGCTCAACAATTTTCCAGTATAATCTGGTCGACATGATCCAGGATGCTGCATTTTGAGGCGAGTGTGTCAGACCGTCCATAGACTTGGTAATCAGGCAGTTTGTACAGGTTGGGGCCATAGCCGGACTCATTAACATATCACTTGCCTGTTTGGGAGGGATATAAGATAATTGAATGGGTTTTCGGAGTGTTCCAAGAGGTTTTTCGCGTGAAATCCGGGTGCAAAATGCTTCAGCATCCATTTCTTATTAAGTTGACGTATTTTTCAGGTCAACACCAATAGAATTTTGGATGCGAAAATGGATCCCAATACACGTTGTTTGGAGAAGATGCCCAATCTCCCTATAGCAATATTTTGGTTGTCCTGAAGGCGAGGAAACTCGTCCGGAGATCAAGAAACTCGCAGTAAATTTACTTTCCCCAGACGTTAAGAAATTCATACTCGACAAGGGCTGAGTTGCCTGCCGTCGTTAATGCGTTTTAGCTCAATACGGGGACGAGGAAGCGCTCAAGGCGCTTAATGCAGGTTTTTATCAGTTCAGAAAAGAAATGCCTGTCTGCTGGGATCGGCAATCCGGCAAGAGAAGCCGGGTCCCCATGACCAGAGAAACGAGAGGCCCCAGTGAGCATTGCAGAACATCTGACGGACCTAATAGACAAGGGTAAGACGGTCTGCCTGGTCACGGTGATTCAGTCCGACCGACCGGAATTCCCGCCAGGAGCCAAGGTTCTGTTTCTCCCGGACGGGAGCATAGGAGGGACGGTTCCCCTTGGCGAACTGACCGAGCCCCTTGCCCAATTGGCGCACGCAGCCCTGGCGTGCAAGAAGAAACAGCTCACAGATCTCGCGCCGGGGCTTCGGGTCTTCATCGACATGCTCGCGCCAGAGGCCCGGCTCCTCATCTGCGGTGCTGGGCACATCGCAGTGCCTTTGGCGCTGTTTGCACGGGAGGTCGGCTTTTCCGTCACGGTCCTGGACGACCGCCCCGATTTTGCAAACACCTCCCGATTCCCCGGCTGTGAGGTGCTGGTCGAGGACTTCGCACCGGCGTTGCGGCGCCTGCCTTTGGGTTCCGACACCTACGCCGCGGTCATCACACGGGGCCACGAGCACGACTTTGAGTGCCTGCTAGAGATCCTGCCTAAGGAGACAGCCTATGTGGGGTTGATCGGAAGCCGGCGACGCGTCGAGTTCGTGAAGCTTGAGCTGCGAAAAAGGGGCATTCCATCCGCTCGCCTCGATCTCCTGTACACGCCCATCGGCCTGCCCATCGGAGCTGAATCTCCCGCGGAAATCGCGCTTTGTATCGCGGCCGAGCTCGTTGCCACGCGCAGGCTCGGCAAAGAGGCGGCGCGGGGAGTTCAAGGTGAAAGGAGAGTCGGACCATGAATGATCGAGAAATTTTCGGGAAACTTGCCGAACTGGCTAAACAGGGCATTCCGGTGTGTCTGGCGACGATCGTTGAGACTGCGGGCTCTACGCCCCGCGAGATCGGGGCCAAGATGCTGGTTGGGGCCGACGGCTGGACCTTCGGATCGGTCGGCGGCGGGTGTGGCGAACATCAGGTAAAGAGCGCCGCCCTCCGGTGTCTGCTCGTGTCAGGGAAGCCCAAACTCCTGGAAGTGGACCTGACCGACGACCTAGGGACGCGAGGTGGCGATGTCTGCGGCGGCAAGATGTGGATATTCATCGAAAAAATCGACGGCCCCTGAGAAGCATTGAAGGAGCGACCGGCGACTGTGGTTGCCTTTTCCCACGTTTCAACTTCAGCTCCGACTTCCGCCTCAAAAACCCTTTTAAGGTTGAGCACAATTTTCAGGACTGATATCGAGTCCTAGAAACCTAAGTTGTCAAAGGGGATCACCTGTTTCGTTCAATATAGCAGGGTATTCTTAAGGCGGCCAAATAGGAAAATTGACAGAGAGCGTCACGGGTCAATTCGAGGGCATGGGTTTCCAACCGCCAAAAATTTGGAAGAATCAGTAGTGGAATTTGCGCATTCCGAATGATGCGATAGCAGGTCTCTTGCGCAGACAGAATCCATGTTCCTTGCCAACGCCGTAACTTTTCGATTTTTCAAGATATGATTTGTTTATAGAATCCTACCTTAGATTTCTCTTTCCGCGCTACTAAAAAGGAGGAGGAATTTCCGGTGCGGCAATTCACTCACCGGCTTTAAGCAGGCATGCCAAGCCCCCAGGAGTTATTGTTGATTTTTAGTTGTGATACTTTCTATCTTTTTCGGTTCTTCCGGGCATTGCTGTCCTCTGGCTTCGCCATGTAACCAACTAACTAAGAACCGAAACCTTATGGAATGCTTTTCCAATGGTCGCAATCTCATTAGCTTGGCCGGACAAAATTATTATAGCCGGCTAATCCAAACCATAGCACTATCAGGAACAATAATCCCACGCCCGAGACGAGATTTGTCTGTCGTAGCGACTTGGGGCCTTTCGGGTACCTGCCAAGAGTGAAAACCCATAAGACAAGGTACCCCAGTATATAAAGGATCCATCCCCATATGAGCATGATGATGATAGCCTTAAGGACTTCTAAAATGAAATCCGCAACGTCATTCATCTGCATTCCCTCCATGGATAATGATGTTCCTGTCCGATTCTGTGGTAATTGTCCATTTGAGCCCGTCTGATACGGCATGCACCGCCCCCTGCAAATCGGTCCTGTACATCGGTATGTTTCGCTCCGCGCAACGCTGGACGGCCGCCGCTGCCGGAAAACCGAACTGGTTGTCATAGCCGCAGCTAAACACGATAGCCCGGGGACGGAGCGCGTCCAGAAATTCTTCGCAGCTCGAGCCGCGTCCAGAAATTCTTCGCAGCTCGAGTGGCGGCTCCCGTGATGGCCTGCCACCAGAAGGGTTCGAAGTCCTCCATCGAGGGCTGGAATGATCTTTTCTTCGGAGCTTCGGCCGGCATCGCCGGGCAGAATAACCCTGGTTTCACCAAAAGTTATCTCGATTACCAGCGAGAGTTCGTTCAGATTTTGCTTGGATTGATGTTCGATGCACTCCAGGGTTGGATGGAGCAGCCGCACTCGGGTCTGTCCGATTTGCACGTCGGAGAAAAGATCGGGAAACGTCCGAATCTTTATCTTTCTCTTCAATGCTATTTCGTCGAGATGGCTGTGAATTCGCCTCTCCTCCTCGAATTGGGAATGCGCATCCTTGCCCTCACCCTCTTCCCCGGTAATACCGCTCGTCCAGAAGGACCCGACATCGAAATTGCGAAGTATAAAGCGAAGCCCGAGCCCATGATCGGGGTGATCGTGCGAAAGGGCAACGTAATCGAGCCTGCGGATCCCCTCGTGCCAAAGAAACGGAGCGACTACCTCTTTGCCGATATCGTGCGATTGATCGGGGACCCCTCCGCCATCCACCAGCATGGTCTCGCCGCCGGGAAACCTGACCAGGTTGGACGTCCCCTGCCCCACGTCGATTATGTCAACTTTCAATACCCCTGTGCTGCTCGCCCCGGCATGGTTGCTCAGTGCAAGCCCGCAGCAGACCAGCATTGCAACGGCGCTAAGGCCGGCAATCTTTAGTTTTCGCGAAAAAGGGCCAAGCAAAAGGGCCAAAGACGCGTAAACGGGCAAGAGCCAGACCGGCGAAAAACTTCCGGTCCAGAAGTGACTCCAGGAAAACCCTGCAAACCATTCTATGATACGCAGGCAACCCCAAAGAAGGTAGTTGACTATATGGATGACCGGCCAGGCAAAAGTCTCGCTGAACGCGAACAGAAGCACGCTCAGAAGAGCAAGTGGCAGAACCACGAAACCGATATAAGGCACCAGAAAGATGTTCGCAAAAAATCCGGCCAGGGCGAATCCGTTGAAATAGAAAATTATGAGTGGAAGAAGCACAATATTGATTGCAATGGAAACCCAGAAAGCGTCTTCGAACTGGGATATTATCCTGCCGGGCAAGCTTTCAGGCTTAAGGGCGGGAAAAATCCTGTAAAGCCTGACAGAGCGAAACCTCGGATAGACGACGATGATCGCAAGCACGCATGCAAATGTCAGTTGGAAAGCTATTTGCCACAGGTTGTTCGGGACAAGCGCCAGGATGACCAGGGCGGCAAGGGACAGGACAGTGAGAGAGTCTACTGCACGGTACCGGAAGCCGGCTATGAAAAATACCGCCAGGGTTAGAAGCGATCTCCAGATAGTGGGAGCCCCGAATCCAGCCAGGAACGCGTAGATAAGAGCGGCGGCAAGGTCGGGCCAGATGGCTATCTGCCTGTCGCTTATCCTGTTGAGAATCGAGGGGAGCAAAAAGCGGACTGCCAGCCGAACGAGCCAAAAGACGAACATGGCTACCATTCCGATGTGCAGACCCGAAACAGAAAGCAGGTGGTTGAGCCCCGTCTGGTGTATATGATCCTGCCATGTCCTGTCCAGTAACTGTTTATAGCCCAGTATCATGGCTGCATAAAATGCCGCCGGTTCAGGGTCCAACGATCTTTGAGCCCAAAGGAGCGTCCGTTGCCGGAAGAGCTCGATTCGACCTCTTATCGCATTGAAAATAGAACCGACTGAGGTACCGGGCGCCGCCGCGAGCCTGATAAGGAGCCGTTCGTCTTTCACAAAACATTGGGCGTAGAGCCCTTTTGCGGCCTGATACCGCGCGTAATCGAAGCCCCCTGGGTTTTTGAAGCTGCGGAAGCGCTTGAGGACCGCCCTGAAAAACACGCGGTCGCCAGGCACAAAGGCGGTGGGGACGGTTGGGGCGGTGGGACCGCCGGCCGGATTCGCCGCTACCTCCGGCGGCGGGGCGGTGGGACCGCCGGCCGGGTTTGCCGCTGCCTGCGGCGGCGGCAATAAAAAGGCGCCGTCCGTTGTATTTTTTCTTGGAAGACTCAACAGTATCCCCCCATCCAGGGGGGTTTGGATGTCGCCGGTTATGGCCCCGAGGAGCCGGAGCGGGATTCGCATTTTGTCCGGATAATATTCAGGAGAAGCCGAGACTTCGGCGATATATGACGCCGGCCGGCCGTTCAGGAATGGCTGGAGAGTCTGAGGAAACCGCGGGGCAGCGGCCTTTGAGGCCCACATTCCGAAGATAAAGAACAGCAGAGCGGAGAGGGCAAAACTACGCAGGACTGAGGACAGAGGGGCAGGACTGAGGACTGAGGACGGAAGACGAAACCAGTTTGTTAAACGATTGCGCGGCCACAAGGCCGCTGCCGTCGCCGCGATGAGAACGAGGGCGGCAAATGCGAAATAATGCGTTGGGATCGGCAGGCTTTCACCAAACAGGTGGTCCGCCGAAATCCCCAGCATAAAAGAAATTGTGAGCCAAAAAAGCGGGCGCGAGGGCATAAAAGATCAGTTTTTGGTTTTAAGTTTTGGGTTTTGAGTTAACTGAAAACAAAAACTCATCGATTGTTGGTTTTGAGTTAATTGACATAAAAGCAAAATGATAGCAACGATACTTGTTGGATGGATCAGAGTTCCAACTGGAAGGCTATGCACTTCCAATTTCACAACTATGCGGTTTGATTGCACGTTTTCAATTTGTCCGCCTAATAGAACAGCAATGATCAGCGTACATAAAAGGAGCCAATAAGACCATCATCCAAACGGCAACGACTTCGCAGTGAGCGGTGAGCCTCACTTCGTTCGGGGTCTGTGAGCCGCGGGTCACGGGTCATAGGTCGAAAAGGCAAACCGGCATTCCTACCGCAATTCAGTAAAGCCCGATCAATAAATTCCTCAACCTCAGACACGGATGGACACAGATAGACACGGATGAAACCTCAGTCTCTCAAAAATCAGGCAATATTATACCGCGGGATGATTTGGATCTGCCAAACGGCAACGAGAAGCGGCAATAGAAACGGCAACCAGGAGCGGCAAAAAGCAGAAAAACAGTGAATCGTGACTCCTGAATGGGAAAAAGAGCAGGCGAATCGCAAAATGGGTGAGTGAATGAATGAATGGGTCAATACCATTCACTGCTTTTCTTACGTTTATCTGAAATAAGGTCGGTGCTATTTCTTTTATGATGGTGTTAGTTTAGAATTTGTCAGGTTCACCGGGATTGGGTTCAATAAGGGATGTCAAATCTTGCTGCATTACGTCGGTAACTGGCCTCTCGTCTCTCGATGACACTCGCTCCCTGATAGCGCTCGCTCTGTTAGTATCCTGGATCAGCCTGAATTCCGGCAAGGAATAACCCTCAACCAAAGCAAATCAGCAAAGTACGAGGGTACAGACGTGCGCAACATGGCCAATTCACTTGCCTTCAAGCTCTTCTCCCTGCTTCTGCTTATCGGCGCAGTTGTGTTCATTTCACTGACTTCTGTCATTATCCGGGCCAACAGCCGGCATGTTATGCATGAGATAATTCTCTCAGCCAGACGCACTAACGCACTCCTCCTGAGATCGATGCGCCAGAGCATGTTGCACAACCGTCTGGAGGATGTCGCGCAGACTATCGGCATCCTGGGATCGCGCAGACTATCGGCATCCTGGGCGGCGAACCCGGAGTTGAGGACATAAGGATCTACGACAAGAAAGGAAGTGTCATTTTCGGTACGAACAACCGGGAAATCGGACAAAAGGCGGACCTCAAGGCCGAACAGTGCATCGTGTGCCACATCGGGCAAGAGCCGCTTGAACATATTCCGGAAACCGCCGGGGCACGAATTATCACTTCCCCAAACGGCTACCGGATCCTCGGGGTGGTAAATCCAATTCTCAATGAACCCACCTGTGCCGCACCGAACTGCCATCAACCGCCTTCCAAACAGAAAATACTGGGTATGCTCGACTCTCAGTTCAACCTCTCTCAAGTCGATCGAGATAATCTTGTCATCCGCAACCTGATGATTTTTTACTCCATCGGCGCTGTCCTGGCCATCGAGCTTTTCGCAGGGCTTCTCCTCATGCGGATGCTGCATACGCGGGTGGTCAAGCTTGCCGATGGACCGCGCGAATTCAAGAATGGCAATCTGGATTTCAGCGTCCCGGTCGAAGGCAACGACGAAATAGCCGATTTGGCCCGTTCATTTAACAGCATGATAGCGAGTGTGAAGCGAGCGGAAGCTGAAACCGAGCTGTCCCGCAAGATGGTCCAGGTCGCTAAAATGGCCGCCATGGGCAAGCTTGCGGCCTCCGTGGCTCATGAAATCAATAATCCCCTCGGCGGGATACTCACCTACTGCAGGTTGACCTCCCGCAAAATCAACGCGGGGCCCTTGACGGAAGAAGAAAGGGTAGTAGCCCAGGGGTATCTTGAAGCAGCCACTTGCGAGATCAGGCGCTGTGGAAACATCGTAAAAAATCTGCTCCAGTTTTCCACGAGTGCCGAATCTGTCATGGAAAAGGTTGACATCCATAGTCTTATTGACAAGAGTCTTTCAATAACCAACCATCATTTCGAAATAAATGAGATCAGCACGGTAACCCGGCTGGAGGCGAAGAATTCGAACTTCATTGGCAATGCCAACCATATAACGCAGGCGCTGATCGCACTGTTCATGAACGCCGTTGAAGCCATGCCCGGTGGCGGCGCTCTTACTGTCGCCACCCAGGATGTGTTGGGTCCGGACGCCCTCCGTATCAGCGTCGCAGATAACGGCATGGGTATTCCTCACGAAATCCGGTCGTGCATATTCGAGCCGTTCTTCACGACCAAGGAGGATGCCCATAGCACAGGTCTGGGTCTGTCCGTCGTTTACGGCATCATGCTGAGTCACCAGGGTAAAATCGAGGTTGAATCGGAACCGGGGCGGGGAACGACATTTATCCTCACATTTCCGAGACAGATAAAACCCCCGGAAGATCAGAAAACGATGTTCGAGCAGCCCGTAGTTTCGCATTTGTGATCGCAGTTTTTTCGGCGGTCAGTCTGCAAAACGCTTTGGGATGCGAAGCTCTCCGGCAATCGCTCTTAAGCGATAATCCCTTCCTAATAAGCTGTTTCAATTCAATGGAGCAGTTTCTCTGTGCCAAAAGGCAACGAGAAACTGCAATAGAAGCGGCAACCAGAAGAGGCAATAATTCTGGACTGAGGACGCAAAAGAAAGGACTGAGGACTGAGGACTGAGGACTGAGTTGGCAAACCTTAAGGACTGTCCGAAAAAGGGGTCATGGTCGAGGGGGCCTTCCGCCTTCCGATATGAGCGAAGGCCGAGCCAGTCCGGGCAGTGTCCGGATTACAAACGGATAGGCGAATTGAAGCGCCTGGAAGACCAACGAAGCGATGATGTGGTGAGGGAGGCCCTCAGTGGGGCATGACCACGGCAGTTGACACAATATTATTATGGATATCTTGAATTCCGGGAGAGCCCTTCTGCGAACTGTCAAAGGGGTGTCGTCAAAGAGGCTATTTTGTGGTCGAAAATCACATTCCAAGACTCTAAAATAGCCAATCAGGATCGCTCTTTCCTTTAGCAGTACCGCTTTAGCGCGGCCCGCCCCCGTGACTGCCGCTGTGCACCCTGTATTTTCCACTGGCTGGAAGCCCAGTCGTGGTCAGTTCGCACGTCAACTACGATTACATCCGGTTTCGTGAGATCTTATCTCAATTGGTCTGAACTGATAATGGTAATTCTTTCCTCTCCGCCAACCAAAGATGCCGCAAAAATCACGATAAGGCATGCCGGAAGGGAGGATTTCAAGTTCGAGAGTCTCAATTCAATTTACGTCTGGAAAAGGTTTAAGCATGGCCGGGGCTGGGCCGGCAGCAATACGAAATCTCCGGTAACCGATTCGGATGCTATCCAACGCGCTCGGTATCGCACAGGGCAGTGTATGCCCCCTTAGGATTACTAAGAGCTGCCTAAGGGGGCTTTGAATCCCTTAACAGATCCGGTTTAATGCTTTAGCGGGCAGTGTTACTGCTAATAGCCAAAATACCACTCCAAATTACCTTCCTTAACCTTTTTTTCTCCTAATGCGCACGTGTCAAGAGCGGCTGAACATTCGACAGTCATTCCTTTCTTCTCAATAGCGGCCGACGTCGCTGCCTGTGCATCCAGCATCATTTTTGAGCCATGTTTTACCATCTCCTTGCCTTCCGCCATTGTGCTGCCGGTCATCATGCTTTCGCCTTTGATTATCGTGTTATAGCCTTCCGCCATCTTTTTTTCGGCTGCCGTCAACTCTGCGTCTTTCATTCCTTTCTTGGCCATTATATCCATTGCCATCTTGTTTCCATCCATGATCTGCTTTGCACCTTCCATTATCGCCTGCTTACCTTTCTGGATTCCCTGGTCACTTTCGGCAGCTTGTAAATATCCACCGATAGCGAAAACGCCAAGGGACAGAACGACGATTAAAGAAGTTGCCAAAAACCTGCTGCGATTGTTCATTGTAATATCTCCTCTATTATGTATGTTAATGTGATACCGAAGCTTTATGACGGGCCTCTTACTTTTGCCATCCTACGGCACTATGAATCAGTAATGGAATCACCCTCCTCCAATTAGGTGTAGCGGCGTGTAATCACCCAGGAAAACGTACTCCTTGATGCTAAGAAGCCTTTGAAACCGTGAACTAATTGGCTTAGAGCAAGACTCATCCACCAAAATCAGCCGGAGAGACATTTTGCCATACCTCTTCCCATTGTGTTTTCAACTGAGAGAATTTGCCTTCCAGTTCAATTTTTTCCGGTGCCCAATGGAGGGGACAGTCTTTCTTGAGCCTTTCAATTCTATCGGTGAGCTCTTCGATGACCATATGGAGCTCATTAACCATAGGGACGACTTTCTGCTTGTCCCCACTCGAAACTTTATCTAATTTCCTTACCACATCGTAAATTTTGACTTTCCATCCGGTGAGTTCGATGTTCAGACTGTCACAATAGGATTTCACGTCCATATTGATCTCCTTCTCGTCTTTATCATAACGCAAACGCTTATTCTGGGGTCCAGAAGGGACCCGCCTTGCCCAAGTTTTTTAACGATAAGAACATTTCGGATGCGTATTCCTTCACTCGGGAGAGATAGTCCGGCTCTAGACGATTCCTGAACAGGGGTCCGCTGAAGGCTAGCGCCCAGTTGGATAACGGCATGATGGACTCCGCTGAGACGGAATCATAAAGCGACCAATTTTTCACGTGTTCTTCCGACCGGAAGAGGTTCATGCGGCTTCAAGCCAAACCCCAGGATACTTCTCCAGTCAAAACCCTGGCGAACGGGATATTCACGTGTCCTACGATCGTGGTTGGATTGACTTCGAGGATATCCTCGTCACGCATGCGGACTAGGATGGGCTGCCCGCAATCCAGGCAACGAGTGTCGATACGGATCTCAGTGCCAGGGAATAGCCAGCGCACGGCCAGCACTTCGAGTCCTCACTGGCCGTACCACTTTTGGTCCCCCTTTATAGTCACAAGATAATTGGTCGGTACATTAGAAAACGGCGCCCAGGACTCGACGTAATCTGTGTCTTTAACAAACCAGCAGGCTATGGAGGACTCGGCTGCCTTACGCTGTACCTGCTTGGCCTCTTCAGGTCGCAACCCGAAAGTTGCTGCGAGTTCGGTATAGTGCGGTGCCCGCCCAGTCTTCACAAATTGCTCCACAACAGCGGTGTAAGCTCGTTGCACCGATGTAGTTTCTTGCATGTCATTTCCTCCCGCCTGGTGTTGCTCACATGTTGCAGTAAAGTAGCTCACCCTGCAGTGATATACTCCATTCTTTGCCGTTTCTTAAATTTACGCCAATAGTCAAGGGGGGACGGAATGGGGAACTGGCTCCTTGCCACTGCATGCCGCTGACATAGACTAGGCTTTCGCGTAGTTACTGGCGCCAAACCAGTCCACGAGCACCACAGGATCGTCACCAATCACCCATGCGTCATGCCCCGAGGGCAGCACCGACACGTCGCCTGGTCCAAGGTCAAACTCGATGCCGTCCTCCATGACGACATGGAGCCTTCCGGAGACTTGATACTGGAAATGTGGGGCCTCACACCACGCCGTGCCAGCAAGAGGTTTGACATCTTGGGACCAGCGCCAACCAGGCTCCAGGGTCAGGCGTCCAATTGTCCCACCACCAATCTGGATCAGTTCAGCCTTCCCGTGCCCAAAAGTCCGTGTTTCATCAGGGGAAGAAAGATTCTTGTGTTCCGCGTGCGCCATGGCTTTATCCTTCCTTATCTTAGATGTTTATGGGATGCAATCCAGTGGTGGGCCTTTCGTTGAACGCCGCGTTGCCGTGTGGTATCTGCAGGCGTGTCACCTCCTTGTCCTAGAGTATTGCCTCTCTGCCTTGGGAAGACCGCCTGAGCTTAGAGGTTTACTCCTTGTTCTTTCCTCGGCGGACTGGACACCTAACTCATTCGATTGATCCGCATAAAATGCGGAACTTCGTGTTGCTGCCCGTATAAAATGCCCGTTGGGTCGGGTGACAAGGGAGAGCTTATCCCTGAATCTTCAGCCAGTTGCGTTCCATTCAACGCTTTATCAGGGCGTCTTATGCAGATCAACATATCAACCTCTAAGTTTACCTCAGAAACCACCAACCGGGCTGCGAACTGGGGACGGTCTAAAGAATACCAGTAGGATGCTCCGTATTGAAACCATAAGGCATATAGATTGCTATGGGGTAACCACTCTATTTCAGCCGATATTTGACCCCATTTGTTTATGGGGTGGATGGGAGCATTTCAGGACATCGCAACCTAGTCGGAGTATCGGGATGTCGATGCAGAGATCTGGTACATACAGTGGCGAGAAATATGAATTAAGAGGTAATGAAATCAGGCAGGTTAAGCCGCACCGTGCAAGGGCCATCGCGTCCTGATCGCCTGAAACCTCCACAAACAATTCCTTTACGCCTTCGGTAACTCCGCAATGAGTCTGTTCACTCGCTCCAGTGCCTGTCGTAATCCAGAGGTTTGGTTTCTTTGGGTCTGCGAAGATCAACTCCACACTTATTGCAGAACCTGCTGTCGGAGGGATTGTCTTCCCGCATTGCGGGCATGCCAAATATATTTTGCTCCCACATCTGTTACAAAACTTTGCCCCATCCGGCTACTCTGATTCACATTGCCGGCACTTTATCGGAATCCTTTATTTGACTTTCCTGAAGAAGAGTTCCTGCGATCCTGGAAGGGTGACGTGAATAATCTGGTTATCCAGACTTCCAACAATTACTCCACCGTTCTTGGTGTGGAGCCTGAGTTCGTTGCCTTTAACATTCCACGAAAAGGTAACCTCGTCGTCACCCACCTTCCAGACTCCGGTCCCTGTTTCTTTCAATTCCAAAGTGGTTTCACTGCGGTATGGGGAATCCTTGATTTCGGCGATATAGGTCCCAACGTGCTGGGTCCCTGGACCGCAACCGGCCGCGGCGATGAAAAGAAGGAGACAGAATAAGACCGGTAGAAAAAAAACCGGAGATCGAATCTTTTTTCTCATAATGAATCCGTCACGATTCTACAGTTCNNGGACCTGAAACCGATGATTAAAAAAAGGCCTGTGACGAGCTCGATCCACGGCAGTATGATAGCTACCAGGTTCAGGACCATGTAGGGAACCAGTCGGTAATTGGCTATTGCTTCCGCAAATTGGGCGGGATATGGAATTTTGCTCAAACTCGCGTAGATGAAGAAATAGCCCAGGTAAATCCTGAGCGCAAAAGAGAGATACTCACTTGTTAACACTCGTTTAACAAAAGACTGGATCATTCTGAAGCCTCTTTTTCGACCGGATAGCCATTAGCCTCCCAGGCCTGCAAACCGCCATCCAGGACCTTAACATTCCTATACCCACGTAGCTGCAATTTGTCCGCAATTTCCAGGTCATAAGGCCTGCTTATGGTATTCCCGTAAACCACTATCTCTTTGTCTTTATCTACCTCGGAGAAACTCATCAGATAGATGAAATCGAAAAGGGCCATCGTCATATTGACTGCGCCCTTTATGTGCCTTTGCTGGTAGAAATTGCCGGGCATAGCATCGACAATCAAAGTTTGTCCTTGTCGGTAATCCTCCATTGCTGCAACTGCGCTGATCGAAGGCGCCGGGTCGGGACGCACGGGGACAAAATGGATACCGTTTGGATTGGAGATGTTGAACGTTATCGCCAGAACAACACTTATCGCGAGGACAAGGACGAAATCGTACCATGCCACCCGGGAGGCCCTGATTATCGCACCGGCCCCCTGCTTGATGATTTTCTGGTCTCTCAAGAGCCAGCGGCGCACCTCCCGCACGAAATTCCTGGAGAGATCAGGGTGATCGTGCAAAAGGCGGTCAAATTGCTCCCTGGTGATCACAATTAGGCGGGATTCGTCAACACTCATTGCACTAGAGGTACGAGTCTCGCCCGTCAAAAGAGCCAACTGGCCGAAGTGTTCGCCTGGTCCGAACACACGGAACTCCCTCTCGATCCTGTCCTCGTGCCTGACGAAAATCCTAACTCGGCCTGAACTAATAATATAGAAAGCGTCCGGCGGATCCCCTTCTTTGAAAATGACTTCGTCAGGCCCCGCAACCCTGCTCTTAACTGTTCGGGCAAGCTCGTCGAGCTCTTCCGGAGGCAAATCTCGAAGAGCGGAATTCTTCAGTAAAATCCTTAAATTTTCGAATTCCATACAGCTCACCGCCACTGTTGTTTTACTGTTGTTTTTATTTGCCCATCGCTTCCAACTGCTTTACAAATTTCACCTGTTTCACAAACGCGTCGGCGTCCGGGATTACTCCGGGATGGGTGAAAAGCACTTCGGCGTCCTCAGTCGAAACGACCATAGTGGTTGGAGTGCCTCGAACAGTCATGGAGCGGGTAATCTCACGGCTTTCGTCGAGCAGAATTGGAAAGGGCGTCTTGAACTGTTTCTTGAATGTCTCCACACCGGCCTTGTCATCGGCGATTGCTATTGCGATAACCTTTACGTCGGCCAAGCCCGAGTCTGCCCGGATCATTTTGTAGATGTCATTCATTATGGGGGCGTTGGCTTGGCAGTGCGGGCAGCGCGCGCTCATGAGCTCTATAACGACGATCTTCGCCCTTATGTCAGTGACTTTAAACGGCTTCATTGCGTCCAGACCAAGATATGTCTGCGTCTGCGCAGAATCAGGGGTGGGGAGGGCGAAATTCACAGACGACCCTTTTTCACCGGGGTCGGCACAAAAAGCACCACTGGACTGGAAAAAAATGGCAGTACAGGCAACAATTAGAAAAGTTCTAATCCATCCTGGCTTTTTCATTTCTTCTCTCCTTCAGATACTGAATTTGTGTTGTGAACTATATCTGACTTTGAGCTGTCTGCCAATCCTGGGCTATACGTTTTAGGAACAGGAATGTGGTGCATTTTAAGATGTTTTTCATGTTGGTAATCTCCCTGTG
>OMOE01000037.1 GCA_900290365.1 Syntrophobacter sp. SbD1
ACCTTGCCATGTCCATTTTTTATTTTCAAAGACTACTCAGGTACGCATTTGCCGGAAGACCCTGAAAAAGGCACTTATATAAGTGTATACATTTCTTATTCGACGTATACTCATCCCATCGAAATTGCTTAACAATCGATGGAGAAAAAAGATGAGAACCCTCGACCGCCAGCAGCAGAAGATCTTCTTCTACATGTCTGCAGAGAAGCGCATCCCGAAGAACCATCCCCTGCGGCCCGTCAAGGTGATGGTCGAAGAGTGTCTCAAGTCTCTGGATGAGCGATTTAACAAGATGTACTCATCGATTGGACGCCCATCCATTGCGCCGGAACGACTCCTCAAGGCAATTCTATTGCAGATTCTCTACTCCGTCCGAAGCGAGCGGGCTCTCATTGAGCATATCGACTACAATACTCTCTTCCGTTGGTTCATAGGGCTTCACCTCGATGAACCGTTGTGGAACCACTCCACCTTTTCCAAGAATCGGGACAGGTTGAGCAAGGCTTTCGATCTTCCCCTTCAGTTTGCTCATCCAGTCCCGTTATGTTTCCGTGCTTGGAAACCTGAACAGCAACTCAAATCGCAAAGAGTATGCCGAAAGGGCTAAGGTCATACTTAAAGTTCGGCACATGTTGCTGGATGTTTTAAAAGATGAGAATCGTTCGTATCTTATTGCTACGCCAGCAAGATGGGGATTTTGCTCATGATGTCAAGGGCTGCACCGGCAGATCGAGGAGATCAAAAAGCGCGCCCCATCGGAGATCTCGCTCCGGGGGCGCTTTTCTCTGGAGGCTCCAATCCACTCAGGATTGGAAAGAGCGCTGGAACAGGTCATGAATTGACCGTTTTCCTTCTTCGTTGAGGTGGCGGGTCCCGGTACCGACGAATGTCTTATGTTCGATAACCGGCAGGCTCTCCACCCAGGAGTTGTTTTGCCAGGTAAACCAGGCATTCCTGTTCTGATCGAACACACTCAATGGACGATTGAAAAGTTTCGCCAGTTCAACGGTCCAGCCGGTTCCCCCCATCACGGTATCGTCGGGCTGAATCCAGCCCGCCGCAAACACCTGGAAACCGTTGTTCACCATGTGGAAAATCGTCTGCATGACTTTTTGGATGGTATCGGTATTGGAATAGTTCCGTTTCATGCGCATGCAGACGATTTCCATACTTATATCGCCTCTTTTCAGCTCTTCCGGCCCCAGGATAACGAGCCCTCGGTCTCGGTCGGGCTTATGCCCCTCGTAGGAAAAGTTCACTTCCTTAACACCCCATTTTTCAGCCTGGATGCCGAATTCGGACTCAGAACCCCGGAGCCCCCCGCTGTAGAGTATGAATTCACTTGCGTTTGCCATTCTGTTCTCCAATTTTGTGGTTGTGTGCTGCATCAAGAGTCAATCCCGATCAGGAGTATTCTTCATGCAGCCGATTATCGTGTTTAGTTCTCACCTGTTATTTTACCCGTCCTTGCCCATAGAGTACCAGATTTCTTTTCCATGCTCCAGCATCGAAGCTCATGCTTTAATTCCGATAAGAGACGGGATAGCGACCCAGGCGCGACCAGCTCTTGGCCGGCCAGTATATGTAGTCGAGCCTGCCCTGAATGTCGCTCATCTGGACGGGGCCAAAATTCCGACTGTCAGTGCTTTGGCCGCGGTTGTCACCCAGACGGAAACAGTGCCCGTGGGGCACGATCATTTTGGCCATGTCGCCGGTTTTCGCCGAATCCACTATGACCGGGTAGACGGCGGCTCCGTTTTCCTCAGTCAGGATTGTCCGGGTCTGCCCGGGCTTGAGATATAAAACCGGTCCCGGCTCAGCATGACGATCCAGCGGACGGTCATTGACCAGGAGGATGTTATCACGAATTTCAACGGTGTCTCCCGGCAATGCTACAATTCTTTTGACATAGTTGAGGCGGCGGTCTTTGCGAAATCATCGTCCATGCCTCGGGCCTTGTCCCTCCTGTAATATTGCGATTATCGCAATCTCTCAGCTATTATGTACATATGAAACGGGAAAAAGTTCCCGATAAAACTCGAGGTTGCCCGATCCCTGTTGGCTCATTCATTGTTGAGTGATTAAAGTGGCAGTTGATCAGTCCCTTGAGCGACACCGTTCACGGCTCTTTTGCTAAAAACCCGAGATGAGCGATCATATGCGGACATCTGTCAAACGACTTCTTTCGATTCTGGGAGTTGCTGTTATCCTTTCCACTACGGTTTTTGGCTTTTACTTGTGGAAGGCCGCGTTAACCGTGACAGGCTATGAGGCCAAATGCCTGTGCTCGGATGTCTTCGTATCCGGGCGGGAGCCGCCGTCGGTGCTTTCGCAGGACCTGAAGCCGGTCGAAGCGCTTTATCCACTGCGCTTTGTAGATGTCGAATTCGACTACGGGCGGCGGACCGTCAAGGCTTCCATCAAGGGGTTTGCCAAACGTGAGGCCATCTTTCGGGACGGCCTCGGATGCACCCTGGTGATAGGAGAGCCGGAGGAGAAACTGAGATCTGAGGGCATCCTTATGGCCGGCGCGGCTGCACATCGGCATAAAAATGGGATATGGCCCGATGGTGAGATCGCGGATACCGCAGATCTGCCGCCGGAAGTGGACGGCAAGAAGCTCAGCGAGGCGGTGGAGTGGGCCTTCAGTGAGCCCGGCCCCGGTCATCTTAGAAATACCAGGGCGCTGATCGTGATCTATGACGGCAAAATAGTGGCTGAACGCTATGCGCCGGGTTTTACCGCCAATACGCCCCTGCCCGGCTGGTCTATGACCAAGTCCGTCTTTGCCGCGCTGACAGGCATCCTTACAGGTGAGGGAAAAATCTCCCTCAAGTCTGACGGCCTACTGCCACTGTGGCGCGAAGGGCAGGATCCCCGCAAGGCCATCACGATTGATGATCTCCTCCACATGAGCAGCGGTTTGGCTTTCCAGGAAGAGTATTCTTCCCCTCTGTCCGATGTTGCCGTGATGCTCTTCGGGACCCGCGATATGGCTTCATTTGCCGCAGGCAAGCCCATGGTGTCCGTTCCCGGCGCCAAATGGCACTATTCAACCGGCACAACGGAAATCCTTTCAAAAGTAATGAGGGATACCTTCGTCAATGAGCGGGAAGACTATCTCGAATTTCCCCGCCGGGCGCTCTTTGACCGTATCGGAATGCAGAGCGCGGTGGTGGAAGCGGATGCATCAGGGACCCTGGTGGGTTCTTCTTTCATGTTCGCAACCGCCAGGGACTGGGCACGGTTCGGCCTTCTGTATCTCAGAGACGGCATGTGGGGAAAAGACCGGATACTCCCCGAAGGGTGGACTAAATACTGCGCTTCCCCGGCCCCTGCTAGCGTCGAAAAAAAATACGGGGCCGGATTTTGGCTGCGCGTCCCCCGCGAATTCGCAAACACCGACAACGATCCACGCGTCCCCGGCGATGCCTATCACGCAGTCGGATACGATGGTCAACTGATCTCCATCATTCCTTCCAGAAAGCTTGTTGTAGTCCGACTCGGACTGACAAGAACCTCAGGGACATGGGACCAGAATGAGCTGATCGGTCGAATACTTACAGGACTGAGAGGCCAGGACTGAGAGGCTAGGACTGAGGACTGAGTGGAGGAGAACCGGAAGAATGTCGTTCACTTGCTTCCGTCTTCCTTCTTAGAAAAGTTCATTGCGGCAATGCGGCATGAAATATCCCCCATGCACTCCCCTGCCCCTTAAAAGAGGGGGGGCGCCTGGACGCGCTGGCCGAGATTCCCCCCTTTTCTAAAGGGGGGCAGGGGGGATTGTATGTTTGTACAATACTGACAAAACCCCATCCATATTTTTCAGAACGTCAAGATCGGAGAATCTAAACACCTTCAAACCCAGATCAATCATGAACTTATCTCTAATTTCGTCTTTCGCTCTGCCATCGGCTGAATAATGCTGTCCTCCATCCAATTCAATGACCAGTTTCGCGGCATGACAGTAAAAATCTACGATGTAGTTTCCGATGTTTTTTTGCCGGTAAAAGATTTGACCATTGAGTTGTTTTCGTCTCAATTTTGATCAGAGTGCTTGTTCGGCATCTGTCATGTTCTTGCGAAGCTCTCTCGCAAAGGGTTTGAGATTTCTATTGAATGGGAACATCTTTGATCCCTCTCCGTATAATCCCCCCGGACCCCCCTTTAGGAAAGGGGGGAAATTGGCATGTCCCTTTTCATGGTTTCATAGTGTCCCAAGAGACCTATCTTTTCTTCCCGCTTCCTGCTTCCCGCTTCCCGCTCCTCACCCCTTACTCTTCCCTGATCAGCCTGATAAGTTCCTCCGCCGAGATCTTTCCGCTGATATCGCTGCCGTCAAGAAGGCTTCCGGCAAGGTCCCTTTTGTCCTGGTGCAGTTTTACGATCTTCTCCTCGATGGTTCCTTTGGTCACCAGCCGGTAGACTGTTACCGGACGCTGTTGGCCGATGCGATGGGCGCGGTCGGAGGCTTGGTCCTCGACGGCCGGGTTCCACCAGGGGTCCATGTGAATGACGTAATCGGCGGCGGTGAGATTTAGTCCCAAGCCTCCGGCCTTGAGGCTGATTAGGAAAAGGTCTCCTTCCCCCGACTGGAAACCGTCCACCTGTTTCTTGCGCTCTTTCGCCGGTGTGCTCCCGTCGAGGTAGCGGTAGCTGATGTTGCGGCTGTCAAGATGTTCCCGGATGAGGCTCAGATGCCCGACAAACTGGCTGAAGACCAGGGCCTTGTGCCGGTTTTCTATCAGTTCCGATACAACCTCGCTGAAAAGTTCGAGCTTTGAGCTCGAAATGGGGGTTTGCGATATTACCAGCCGAGGATGGCAGGCGGCCTGCCTGAGTTTCATGATCTGCGCCAGGATCTTCAAATGCTTCTGGGCAACCGGGGCGTTATCGGCCTCGATCGTTTCAAGGGCTTGCCGCCTTAAGGCTTCATAGAATGCCGCCTCCTTCGGGCTCATCTCCACTTGCAGGACCACCTCCGTTCGGGGCGGCAACTCTTCGAGCACCTGGGATTTGAGCCGCCGCAAAATGAAGGGCTGAATCAGCCTCTTCAATCGCTTCCTCGCATCCCGGTTATTGTATTTCTCGATCGGAACGGCAAAACGTTGGTTAAACCTTTGCAACGAACCCAGAAGACCCGGATTGATAAAATTAAACAGGTTCCAGAGCTCACCGAGGTGGTTTTCGATTGGAGTGCCCGTGGTGACCAGTCTGAAGTCTCCCTTAAGGGCCATTGCCGCCCTGGATCGTTTGGTCAAGAAGTTTTTGATTGCCTGCGCCTCATCGAGAACGATCATGTTCCACTCCACGGCCGAGAGCAGTTCCGCCTCCTGAATCAGCAGCCCGTAGCTGGTAACAAGCACATCCTGTTGTTTGAGGCTTTTTACCAGGTCTTCCCTGTTATTGTTGCCGTTGAATTGCACCATGTTAAGCGCAGGGCCGAAGCGATCGGCCTCGGCGATCCAGTTCCAGCAAACTGAGGTCGGGGCCACAACCAGGCTGGGTCCCCGGGCGGCCCGATGCAGCATGATTGCCAGGGCCTGAATGGTTTTCCCAAGCCCCATGTCATCGGCGAGGCATGCACCGATTCCCATATGAGCCAGGCGCCCCAGCCAGGTGTAGCCTTCCACCTGGTAGTCCCGCAGTTCCGCCTGGAGAGTGGATGGCACCGGAAGGCTTATCTCCTGTCCGGCCCTGATGCGCTCAAGCCGTGATGTCCAGGCTTCATCCACTTCGGTGTTGGGAATGGCTTTTAGAAGGTCCTGCATGGCCAGGGCGGCCAGAGGGTGCAGCCGGACATCCTTTCCTTTTTTTTCGGCATAGGCGTCCAGCTCCTCCAGCCTCTTTCTGAATTCTTTCGTCAGGGCAAGGAAGCGTCCTTCTTCCAGGGGTATGAACCTGGTGCTCGTAGTATTGACAAGCTCGAGCAGACGCTTCATATCGAGCACGAGATCATCATCGAGCTGGAGCCCGCCGCTCACTTCGAACCAGTCCGTCTTGCCCCGTATCTTCATGCGCAGCTGATCGACATGGATCTCGCGAGTGACCCGCAGCTTCTCCCCGTCGGGCCACTCCATAATAACATCGCCTCTTTCCTGCAATGGCTTGAGATCCAACAGCACCTGCAAACAATCCTCCGGGTCTCCGAGCAGCCACTGCCGGTCCGAATCGGCGAGCCTTGACAGAGTGGGAGAAGCCTCATCCACTGCGTCAGCCATCCTCTCTTCCGCCTTGAGGTCTCTTTGTGTCTGCATCCTTTGCCCGCCCACCTCGGCAATAACGTTTGCCGCACCCACGGCGGGCTTGAGGTATGGGCCGCCTTCTTCTTTGAAGGGCTTTACAAACATCTCCACCCTGAATCCCGAACCCGACGGGACAAGATGCAAATGAGGCGTCGGGTCCGCTTCGACGTCCACCGCATCCTTTGACTTGCCCCCTATTTCCGAGTGGACCAGCACATGCGAGGAAAGCGCCGAGACGGCGCCCAGGACCTCTTGCATGGCTGAAGCCGGCACCATAAGACCTTTATTGCCCAGTATCCGAGCGATGCGCCGATGCTTTTCGGTAAGCTCGATCACCTTGAACCGGGTAGGTGTTTCCTGTACCACCGTAAACCGGTCCCCGTTAAGCCCGGCTGCAAATTCGATTTTGATCTTCGAACCTGCTTTTGACACCATGACCTCGGGATCGCCCTTTACGAATTCGACCGGCACGGAAGGAGAATTTTCCAGGAAAAGCAGCGGATGGCCCACCAGGGCAGGCAGAAGCTTTTCCGTGTCGAAAACGTATTGGTCATAGTAATAGGTTTCACGTTCGATGGCGGAACGGATGGACTGGTCCCTATGAGTGATCGACTCGATTCTTCCCTTGAAAATACGGCTCATGGCCACAGGCCGCCCCTTGCTCCACTGGCCCCTGACCGAAAGCTTCTGCTCGACTGGCCGCACGGACACATCGCCCTCATGATAGCCGACGAACCAGGCCAGCCTCGTTCCGGAAGCCGATTTTCGCACATCCGGATCACCGGTTTCGCTGCCGATCTGCGTGAGAGCGCGCAACCCCTTCTCCCACGGATCTTCGACTAGGATCGACGACACGAGCGAATGCATACCGCTCTCATTGATGACACGATCCAGGAATTGACGGCGCATGGAAGTTTCCTTGTCGGCGCGGATGAGCAGCGCCGCGCACTCCATGGCCACCCAATACATCCCTGATTCCTTCGCCCTTTGGAATATGCGCTCGATTCTCGCGATCATCTCTTCTGAAAGATTGCCGTTTACCCAGAAGGCCGCTATGGCGTGGAAGAGCGAGGGGATGATATCAGCGGCCTTCGATTCATTTGCGATGGTCTTTTTCGCTTGATCGATCTCCAGCTTCTGCGCCTGGACGATTCCTCTAAGAGATCTGAGCACCGATAAGCTAAAGTCAGAGACGCCTTTTGAGGAAAGAGACGAACTTACTAATTGATCGGCCCTGTTCAAATGCTCTTCGTTCTCCGATTTGAGAAGAGCCAGCACGTAGAAAAGTCCTCCAAGACCGCTGAAGTTTACATCTCTTTTTCCGAGCCTTCGCCGCAGTTCTCTCAGATCTGTTTCAAACGACCCGATTGCCTCACTGTTTTTGCCCTGGACAAAACGAAGCCACCCCATCAGGCCGAAAGTGTAATCGCGCCCTTCGATCTCGGGTATTACATCCTGCGCCTCACTCAGCCTGCCGCCCATGATGAGGCGCGATACAAGGTTATATAGCAGCGGCGTCCTTTCGGGCTGAGGCGCCGACTTGAAAAACGGGTTCTTCATCGCATGGGACAGGGCATCCGCATCGGGTTCAAGACGAAACATGGCCTGGAGGAAAATGATAGAAAGCGCATGCATCCGGATCTCCACCGGAAGGGTGGAGAACCATGCCTCATCAAAGGGATCGTTGCATATCCGAGCAATAGAGGCGGTATAATCGGGGAGCGTGCTGCACGCAGATGAGAGCTCCGCCAGCCGCTTACGGAAAAAATTCCGGTCCCTTGAATAAATGCCGATGCGAAAGTCTCTCATAACGCGGGGACAGGAGTTACTGTATAAATAGGTGGCCGAGGGCAGCTCTTCTTTAACCGCTCTGACCAGAGGACCGAACCGGATAGACGCTTTGAAGGGCGTATCGGGGACTTCGTACGCGCCGGCGCCGAATGTAGAAGTCCCCCCCCGCCTCGATTTCAACGCGGAGATGGTGTTCCTGGCCATATCCCGGACAGCCTTATCTTCATCCCCGCTCAGCTTCACGATTACCCCGGCGGCCCAGGAAGGCGGGCGTTTGCTGAAAACGGTCATCACACATTTGCGTATCTCCGGGTTCGAATCATCGGACGCCTCTTTGAGTATGGCCTGGACCTCCGGTTTTTCAGGTGCGATGAACCCCACGGCCATGAGAACATTGGCATAGAACTGCCATGGCTCTTTTCGGATCGCATTGCGCAGCGCAGGCAGAATCACGCGCCCGTTCCGGACGCATGTCCTAAGAGCTGACAGCCGAACCGCCGAAGCCAGGGGATGAGGCCCGAAGTATCCAAGGTTTTGCGCCAGAAGACCCAAAAGAGCATCAACGTCCCGGTAACTCTTCGAAATCAGAGACCGCTTAGCCTGGTCGAACTTCCAGATGACAGTCAGCCTGCTCAATATGTCCCCGTCGGCAGAGAGGGCATCGAGGATGCGCCTGCCGGTCCAATCCTCCAGGTTCTCCTCGGTCGAAAGGGCCTTAAGCTCCGATTCGGCACACGCCGGGCACAGAGGGCCCTGCGTGGTCATGAACGCCTTTCCCCCGACAGGGCGGGCCGCACAGGAAAAACACCGGCTGCCGGCCGGCAGATTATCGCTCCAGGCCTGCTCGGAGTCGATCCCCGTCAATAAATCGCCGGCATGGAAGATTCGCCCGGCAGTCAGCGCCCGCCTGGTGACGATTTCGATGATTTCCCGAGAGACCTGGCACTTGTCGTTTAGAAGCTTAAGTGCCCTTAGCCTGTCTAAGTGAGGCTCCAGGGCTTTGGCCGAACTGGTGTTTTCTCCGGGAAAATGAAGGCCGGACTTGCGAAATATCTTGTATAAAACGCTTATGCTCACCGGCTCGTAAATCACCGAACAAAGCTGCAAAAGGCCCTGCTGCAATGGAGGTAAGCCCTCGAAGGCTTTGAGCAACTCATTGCGTATCTTTTCTTTTGGCTGCACCTATGACCCTTTTTGTATCTTGCATTCACCCCCGGCCCACGCGCGCTGGGCGCGCAAGAGCTATCCACAGATGACACAGATTGCACAGATGTTTCGGCCACGCACACATGTTAACTGCTGCCCTGCCGCCTCTGTGGCCTTTGTGCCTCCGTGGTGAACGCTTGCATTTTCATCTGTTAGCCGGATAATGATCGGGAGAATCTAAAATTTTAAGTTTAATAGAGAATTGATTAAAGCTCAATACGCGTTTGGAACAAAGGCTCACCGATCGGCAACTCACGCAAGAAGCCAGGCTGAAGCAAAAGAAAGACTGATTTAGGTTTTTGGATTTTAGATTTTAGATTTTTCACTGCCCCCTTATTTCACTGCTCAACCCATCGTTCGGGATGAAGAGAGGAAACAGGTGAAATATTCCTTTTTCAAGACCCCTCGTTTTTCACTCAGGCCGGCCTCACCGTAATTTTTGAGAATAGCGGCAGGAACTTCACTTGGCCCGGCCAGGCCCGACCAGGTCCTGGCGGACCTGTGGACCGTATACCAATAGGCACAGGCAACAACTACTTTGCCGAATAAGTACTTTAGAGATAAGAAGGCGCTGCCGATTTTATACCCGTATACGATCAGGTGGCCCTCTAAAAGGAAGAAATTACTAATTTCCGTCTAGAGGAGGGAATCGAGACGAACAATTATTTGTATTGCCGAGGAGTAGCCAAAAAATGAGAAAAACATTCGCCTTTCTGTCGTGTTTTCTTTTCCTGTCATTGCTCTATACTTCCTGGATAATGGCCCAGGACCATGCCACGAAAGAGGAGTGCGTTGCCAAGTGCAAAGAAGCTGCTGCTCTTATAAAGGATATTGGGTTGGAAGCAGCATTGCCGAAGCTTCAAGATCCAAAAGGACAATTTGTGTGGAAAGACTCCTACGTCTATGTACAAGATCTAGAGGGCAAGATGTTGGCGCATCCAATGGTCCCTGCCCTGGTCGGAAAGAACTCGTCCGGCCTCAAGGACGTGAACGGCTTTAATTTCACTGCAGCGATAGTCACTCTGGCAAATGAAAAAGGTGAAGGCTGGATCGAGTATATGTGGCCTAAACCGGGCGAGAAAACTCCGTCCCAAAAAGTCGCTTTTGTCTATAGAGTGCCTGGGGAGAAGATTATTGTCTGCGCCGGAATTTATGAATAGCAAACTTTTTTGAGCGATTTGGGAGATGGAACTGGCCCTTCCAGACACTGCTGAGGGAAGGCCAGGCACATAAACATCATCACCGCCTTGCCCGCCGGGGCATGTTTTGGTTGCGGGCAGTTCCGCCACTATGGGCCACAAACAAGATTAAACCGATCACTGATGAAAGCACTGGTGAAAGCAAGGGGTCAAGTCTCCGTTTGAGAGCTAAAAACCCTCAAACGGAGACTTGACCCCTTGCCCCTTGCTCCCCCTATGCCGCAAAGTTCAACATGTCCGGATCATTTCCGTTATGCGATCAGTGCCCGCCCGGATTTTCCAATTTGGCAAGGTGTGTTGATTTCTGAGTTCAGTTGTTAAACCGACCGGGGGGTGGGCCAAATGAAAGTATCAAAGTGGGCCAAATCAGGTTGACGAAACCAATCGAGGGGTGAGCGGCTTCGCAGGGAGCGGCGGACTGGGGGCCGGTGGTCAGAAAAAGCAGCGCGCAAAACGGAAAGAAGCAGCGGAGGGTGAGCAGGAAACCGGGGCAAAGGATAGTGATCAGCGCTAGTTAAAGGCAAAATTTCGGAGTTAAATGATTATTGAGTATCTTGAAAGTACCTGAAGTCATTCTCGAATTGTGGTCCTAAACGGTCTCAAGCCTAAAATACGGTGTTTTGGATGGATAATAAATACCGGGGTTTCGGAAAGGGTACATGAAGTCATAGGTGAATTCTGGTCCTAAATGGTATCACGACGAAAAACGGAGCACGGAGGACGGAGGGCGATGATCTGGTTAGTGAGGCACTGGGGTATGACCACGGCAGTTGACACAATATCATTCTGGGTATCTTCACTGCGGGAGAGCCATTCTGCGAATTGTCAAAGGGGTGCCGTTAAAGAGGCCATTTGGTGGCGAAAATCACATCCTAAGACTCTAAAATAGCCCAGCAGGATCGTTCTTTCCTTTAACAGTAAGGCTTTAGCGTGGCCCGACCAGGCCCGACCCCGTAGCGGCGGCGGCTTTGGCTTCATGCTTTGGCACGTTGCGCATCCCTTACCTAGATATAAATTCAATAATGGTTATCTTTCAAAAATACGTGTTCGAATTGGCCTCCTAAACTTGCCCGATGGTGGTCCGTTCGGAGTGAAATCAAATAGAGGTTCTGGAGATTGATATGATGAGCAAATTTGCAAAAGACGAATTCGAGGCGACCTGTTCCCAGTTCGCCAGTGGCGATATGGGCCAAAATCCTTTGGATGAACAGGCCAAAAGAAGTTTCGAGCAGTACTCGAAAACTTTCGGAAAATACCTCTCGGACAAGGAAGGGGAGAAAAAATTTTCGAATGAAGAAACGCTGCGGAGAGAACGCGCCAAGAAGGCGAATAGAATTTACAAGCAGGTATGTGAAGACCTTCGTTTAAGCGCCTTCTTTTTCAATAATTTCGGAGATTGGAGCGAATACATTGACGGCAGGATGGACGATGCGGAATTTTACGGACACGCAATGACACGGGCTCAGCAGATGATGGCGGACCAGAACTGAGGAAGGCATCATTCTGAATGGCAAAAAACTGAGCATAGTCTCGAATAGATAATCCTCAGGGACCTGGAGACCGGCAGGGAATTGGTAGAAGACGTTGACGGGGTATTCCCAAGCATTGGCGCCACGGTCAATTCTCAGCCGTTCACCGGCATTTTTGAAACCAATAAATTTGGCGAAATTATAGTGGGAGTGCTCGGTGAAACGTCCGCCAAAGGTGTGCGGGCAGTCGGAGACATAAACAACGTCGAGAAACGGCTGTCACACGGGTAATCAGGTGGGTTGGGTGTTTTCCGCGCCTTAAAGTATCCGCTATGGCCAGTATCGGTTTGTGTGGATTATCGCGCGGTGCGCCGGGCAGCCTACGTGCTACCTCCCTCTTTCGGGCTTAGGTAATTGTGTATCCCCGAAAGTGCATGGACATGGTTGTTCGCAAAGGACTAGAAGATGCCTGAAAAAGCCATAGGCGATACTTCAGGACAGATTGACTCCAATCCACACTCTTATATCAGGCGCATTCAGCCTGAAATGGGATTCGGCCGGGAGGCTGGGTCACTTTCGGCAATGAGACCGTGAACGCGATTTCTCCCTGTTCCTCGGCGTATGAAATGGTGCCTTCCATTGTCTTGAGCAGCCTCTGGCAGAGCGGAAGCCCGATGCTTTGTCCTCCTTCATCGAATGGAAGGAAAAGCCTCTCGGGGTTCTTGAGCGGCGGACTTGTGCTCCTGTTTCTAAATTCGAGATGGAAGCTCTGCTCGCCCTCCAGCGTTCGTATGTTCAGTGTTCCCCCTTTGCCTATGGCCGCTACTGCATTGCGGATCAGGTTTATGCATACCTGTCCGAGTACGTCCCGATCCACGTAAGCTAACGCCATAGCGGGGGCCAAGTCGAGCCGGCAGCGGATATGCATCCGCTCGATTTCGGGAGAGAGCAGATCGAGACTCTTCTCTACGATGGAGTTGATCGAACACTCTTCAAGTTGGACTTCCACTGGCTTGAGGTAGTCTCTGATTCTGCCCAATATCCTTTCGAGCCGCCCCGATTCGCTCAAGATGATATCCAACTCAGGCTGATTCATGCCTTTTTTTTGCAGACGCCTGGCAAATCCGCCAATGGAGACGAGAGGATTTCGAATCTCGTGGGCAACTTCAGCGGAGATCGCCCCAAGGGTCTTTAGCTTTTCCCTTTGCACCAAGGATTTTTCCAGGAAAACGCGATCCGTTATGTCCACAATTGCCCCATCCACACACTCCATCCCGGAGTCATCCAGGCATCGGCGGGTGGAAATAGACTTGATGATCGCATAGATAAGGCGTCCTTTTCTGTGGACCAGACGGCAATCAGTGGAAAAACCCGGCACCTCGGAGTCGAACATGGACTGAAAAAACTCCAGAACACGAGACCGATCTTCATGATGGATGTGTTCGGAAAACCAGTCCGGAACCTCGATGACTTCCTCGGGAGTGTAACCCAGTATGGAGAGGGATGCCTGATTTATGAAGTCTAACCGAAGGTCTTTGCGCAGTACAAAAATAAGCAGCGGCAGGCCCTGGACCAAATCGAAATAGCGCTTTTCGGCCAATTGAATCTGTCTTTTGAGAGAACTTCGCTCCTCGTAGTGGTGGAGGCAGATCCCCAACTCGGCGAAGCTGAAAGGTTTTCTTAGAAAATCGCTTGCTCCCAGCTTAACGGCCTGCACGGCGTGCTCTATCATGTCCGAACCCGTTATAAACACCACTTCGAGGCAAGAACCGCGCTCCCTGAGCTTCGTGGCCAACTCCAGGCCGCTCATGCCCGGCAGGTTGATGTCGACGAATGCGAGCCCGAAGGATTCATTCTCGGATAGGCTCAGGGCCTTGACGGGAGTGGAGCAGATTACCGGATCGTAGCCCTTGTGCTCCAGCACCTCCTTGAGCATATCGCAGATGCCCGGATCGTCGTCCACGACCAGTATTTTTACCGAGGGTAGCTGATCGGTAACCATGGAAGCCTCCAGCGATCAGATAGCCTCAGGTCCCATGATTCCGCGCTATTTAATGAGGTATGCACGGCGGTTTCATTTTCACCTGAGGTAATGGGAAGCTCGGAGTAGTTTATTTTTGACCTACCCGGAAGGGAAACACTAACTTTAAGTTCCCTGACTGTGAGCGGATCATACTGCAAACTAAATAAGAACTCTTGATTTCACAAGCAAGACTTCCAAACCATGAAAACCATAGCGGAGATCGTCACTCACCACTAAAGCGAGAAGTTCGCGATGTATTGTGACCACTATCCGGGGCTTCCTCGGCTCATAGGGAATTCGAGGAATTGAGTGATGGGAACCGAGGGCGCTCCATAGCGTTGTGCCACTTTCGTACTGGGTCTCGCAATGGCCAACTCGGGCCTTGACCAGGTACCTTGCGGCCATCCAGATATTTTGGATATAGGGATCTCCGTGTTCACAGTTCTCCAGGAATTCTTCAAGGGTGGCTGGCACTTGTTCGGCGCTTCGTTAATGTCGATCATTTGTGGTCTCCATGCGGTCGATGACGCTTTTCGCCTCGGAAATCATGTAGTCTTCTCGGGATAGCCGCAAAATCCCCGGTGAGGAGTTTCTGGTGGTACTGCTCGATGTCAGCGAATGGGACAGCATGAAGGTAGCGGAAAAAATCCGGCTGAGTATTTGCCAAATCACTATAAAGCTTCCAGAAGCTGTGCTTCAGAAGACGATCAGTCTGGGAATAAGTGAGTTTCCTGCTGATATAGGTACTCTCTGAAGTTGTATCAAATTTGCTAACCTGGTGCTCTATAAGGCAAAGGAAGGAGGCCGCAACAGGAGCGTAAGATTCACCAGTGATATGTGGAAAGAGGAACAGGTTTGATTTAAGCAGACCTAAAAGATATAACCCCATGCCTCTCTTCGTCTTTGAGAAATGGTGTACCTGCAAAAGCCGGTTTCCTGGATAGTTTTGCGCAAAACCGTGGGAAGGTTATGGGACGGAGTAAAAAGGAACAAAATGGAGTTCATCCCGAAAAAGTTTATACCGAAGCAAAGAGAGTGGCTTTCGCTAAAAGTTGCCATGATGTACGTCCTTCTGGGATCAAGTTGGATCTATTTCTCAGATAAATTAATGGGAACGCTTGCTGCTGATCCTCAATCCGCTGTCCGCATCTCCCTGATAAAAGGGCTCATGTATATCCTGGTAACAGCAGCGCTGCTCTTCTTTATTATTCACAAGGGGGTGCTCCGAATCCAACGGTCTGAGGAGGCAATCCGAGAGACGGCGACCAGACTTGAGAACACGCTGGAAAGTATCAGCGACGCCTTCTTCTCCATGGATGACAATCTTGTAGTAACCTATTTCAATGCCCCGGCAGAACGAATGCTGAACCGGAAGGCCACGGAAGTGATCGGGAAGTATCTCTTTGATGCATTCCCTGAGGCCAAGGGATCAATTTTCGATGAAAAGTATCATTACGCCGTTACCGAGAAAGCTTCCGTGGCCTTTGAGGCTTATTTTGACATCGCTCCATATCGTAATTGGTACGAAGTGAGGATCTATCCGCAGAAAAAAGGCATTTCCGTCTATTTCCAGATCATCACCGAACGAAAGCAGGCGGAGGAACGGCTCCGGAAAAGCGAACAGCGCTTCTTTCTGGCCATGGAAGCCACCAAAGACGGACTCTGGGACTGGGATCTGCACACCGACGAGGTCTACTACAGTCCGGGTTATCTAGCCATGCTAGGTTATACGCCCGGCGAAGTCCCGGCTGACGCCAGTGTCTGGGCAGATCGTATCCACCCCGAGGACAAAGATGCCGCGCTCAAGGCAAATATGGACTGCATCGAGAATCGCCGCGATGACTTCGATGTCGAGTTTCGCATGCAGGCCAAAAACGGGGAATGGCGATGGATTCTGGGACGTGGGAAAGCAGCCGGTCGCGATGAAAGTGGACGGGCTATCAGGATGGTCGGCACCCATACCGACATCACCGAGCGCAAGCTGGCCGAAATTGCGTTGCGAGAGAGCGAGGAACGTTTCTCCAGATTCTTTCACGCAAATCCCATGGCCTCCAGTATATCACGACTGAGCGACGGCCAATTTGTCGACGCCAATGATGCATTCCTGGACTTATTTGGTTACACGCGCGAGGAGGTCATCGGCCAAACCTCGTTGAAGCTGGGGACCTGGGCTAATCCTGGAGAACGAACGAAGGCAATCGAGATACTGCAAAAGCATGGCAGGGCAAAGAACTTTGAAACCCAACGCATCAGGAAATCAGGTGAGATCATAGATGTGCTTGGCTTCGGCGAGGTGATCGATATAGCCGGGGAGAAGTATATATTGAGCCTTGCATATGACATCACTGAACGCAAGCTGGCCGAAGAGAATTTAAAAGAACGTGATGAGTTCCTAACGGCGGTTGTGGAAAATATCCCTGACATGATCTTCGTTAAAGATGCCAAAGAGCTTCGTTTTGTCCGCTTCAACAGGGCGGCGGAGGACCTGCTGGGCTATTCAAGAGACAATATGATCGGTAAGACTGACCATGACATTTTCCCGAAAGATATTGCGGACTTTTTCACCAGGAATGATAGAGAAGTTCTGGGTAAGAAGACGCTAAAGGACATCCCAGAGGAGACGATTTCTACAAGGCTAAACGGCACACGAATATTGCACACGAAGAAGATTCCTATTCTAAGTAAGAAGAAGGGAGAGCCAAAATACCTGCTGGGGATTTCCGAAGACATCACCGAACGAAAGCAGATGGAAGAAGCGATCAAGAAGCGGCTCATTGCCTTGACTCGTCCTCTGGATTCGAATGAAATTGAATTTGAGGAACTCTTTGATATCGAAGAAATTCAGAAGCTGCAGGATCAATTTGCGAACGCCACCGGTGTGGCGTCAATCATCACTAATGTTGATGGGACACCCATTACGAAACCAAGCAGCTTTTGCCGGTTGTGCGAAACAATAATTCGCAGGACAGAAAAGGGCCTAAGGAACTGTTATTATTCGGACTCGGTAATCGGCCGCTGCAATCCTGAAGGCCCTATCATTCAGCCATGCCTAAGTGGCGGATTGTGGGATGCGGGGGCCAGTATCACCGTTGGCGGTCGACACGTTGCGAACTGGCTAATCGGCCAGGTTCGCGATGAAACCCAGGACGAAGACCAGATGCGGGAGTACGCACGGGCAATTGGCATTGATGAAGAAACCTTTATTGACGCGTTTCGCGAAGTCCCTTCAATGTCGAAGGACCAGTTTGAGAAGATCGCCCAGGCATTATTCACCCTTGCTGGACAGTTGTCCTCAATGGCATATCAGAACGTACAGCAGGCACGGTTCATTACCGAGCGCAAACAAGCCGAAGAAGAGCTTGTGCGCCTGGCCACAGCCATTGAGCATGCTGGCGAAGGCATTATCATTCTCGACACCAATTTTAATATCCAGTATGCCAATCCGGCTTTCAAACGCATCACCGGCTATGAGGGAAACCAAATCGTAGGTCGCCACGCCAGTATTCTCAAAAGCGGCAAACATGAGGAGAGCCTTTATCAAAATCTGCGAGAAACCCTCAAGCGCGGAGAGGGTTGGTCCGGGCGCTTTATTAACAAGAAGAAAGATGGCATACTTTACCATGCAGATGTGACTGCTTCAGCCATCCGGGATAACTCGGGAGCAATAATCAATTATGTGAGCATTCATAGGGATATAACAAAAGAAGTGGAATTAGAGAAAGAGCTTCGACAGGCACAGAAGATGGAGGCCATCGGAAATTTTTCCGGAGGGATAGCGCACGATTTCAACAATATCCTTGCGGCCATAATGGGTTTCACGGAATTAAGCCTGAGCAAAGTTCCGGAAGGAAGCCCTGTGCGAAGCAACCTCGAACAAGTGCTAAAGGCCACCATGCGTGCCTCGGGTGTGGTTAGACAAATACTTGCTTTCAGCCGTCAGAGCGAGCAGGAACGCAAACCTATGGCATTAGCCCCCGTCATTCAGGAGGTGCTGAAGCTAATGCGCTCTACCTTGCCTACGACCATTAGGATTAACCAGGAACTAACAACCGGTTCGGAAGAAGACGTGGTGTTGGCCGATCCCACGCAGATCCATCAGGTATTGATGAACCTCTGTTCCAATGCTGCCCACGCAATGCGTGCTAAAGGTGGAATTCTAAGCGTGGAATTATCCAAAATCACTGATCTATCAACCGCCCCGGTTCATCCGGACCTGACGGATGGGCAGTATGTATGCCTCACTGTGAGTGATACAGGGCATGGTATGGAGGCGGCGGTCCTGGATAGGATATTCGATCCTTACTTTACTACGAAAGGACCTGGGGAGGGGACCGGACTCGGGCTTTCAGTGGTACAGGGTATTGTCAAAAGCCATGGGGGGGTAATCACCGCAAGGAGCGAACCGGGCAAGGGAACCAGCTTTTACATATTGTTGCCTTCGTTTAATAAAAATGTTGAGCTGGAGATCGCTGCAATAGAACCGATTCCCACCGGAACTGAGCGGATACTTCTGGTTGACGATGAAGAAGGGCTGGCTGAATTAGGGGAGGGTATTCTTGAATCCCTTGGTTATACTGTTACCGCCAAGACGAGCAGTTTCGATGCTCTTGAGATCTTCCAGGCCCAACCACATGCATTCGACCTGGTTATCACCGACATGACCATGCCGGACCTTACAGGCACTGAACTCGCCGAAATGCTGCTGGGCATCCGATCGGATTTGCCGATTATACTGTGCACCGGATTCACCGATTTGACCAGCGAAAAGCAAGCTCAAGATGCAGGGATTCGCGAGTTCATCATGAAGCCCTATGACATAAGAACCCTTGCCAAAGCAATTCGCAAGGCGCTTGGAACAGAATAGGTGTAGTGTCTCAAGCTGTGCACGCTTATAAACTGTCTTCCCACTATGCCTTCCCAAAAATAGAACCAAGCAGTCAGTTGAATCTCACATACGCTGGGCTCGGTTTGGTACAAATCGTAAGTGCAGAATCAGGCGGTGATAAGCTCAACCTTCCTCTCCTATATGGCGTTATGCGGTGGGGTATTCGGAACCTTTCAATGTTTGTATCGTATCTGCATTTTCCTTTTTCCGAAACACTTGGCAAATTGACATGGGCGCGCCGCAGTCCGCGGCAAGGCAAAAGTAAAAAGGCAAAAGTAAGCCCCTACAGGTCGGCCTCACCGTAATTTTTGATAATAACGGGAGGGCTTCACTTGGTCCAACCCGATTCTGGTCCAACACTAGGCTAAATATTATACACTGTGTATTGCACTGTATATTTTTTATACGGTATCGGCCGGTCCGACGTTACTGATTTCCTTGATAAGGCACTAATTTCAGGTGTACCCACCTTGGCATAAGATTTGCTAATACTTATATAGTGAGGACGGCAGTAGCTGCAATTGCCATGATGTTCATTATTGCGTTTCAGGTTCATTGCTTCATTTCAGGCGAATAGGTCCAGTTCTTTTCTATATGGCGATCACTAAGGGACAGTATCGTTGATGGATTTTAGAAATCTTCAGGCGATTTGTCAGAATATTCTGTCCCGGGATGAGACCCCATTTAAGGAGGACAGACACCTGCCATGGCCGAAAAAACGTGGAAGAACTACAGGGACAAGAAGCACTTTAAACCATTGCCATTAAAGGACATTAGAGTGCTCGAAGTCGGCACGCTCATCCTGGGTCCAGTCGGACCGGGTTTTGCTGCTCTTATGGGCGCCGAAGTCATCAAATGCGAAATCCCGCCCCTTGGAGACACCGCCCGCAACATGACACCTTTCGGCTATATGTTCAGAGGGGCTTTTCCGCCGACATTTACGCATATCAATGTCAATAAATACTGGCTCGGCCTTGATTTACATAAGCCTGAAGGCCAAAAGGTCTTCCTGGAGCTTGCGGCCAAATCTGATGTTATTCAGACCAATCTCAGACCTGGTGTAATGGAAAAATGGAATGCCGGTTACTTTCATATCAAGGAGATCAATCCTCGCATCATCTATATTTCGAAAACCGGCTTTGGCGAGTGGGGACCCTATGCGGCAGAGAACAGGCCTTCCAACGACGGCGCGGCGCAGGGACTTTGCGGATATGCATGGATGTCGAGTTTTTCCGGCCAACCGCCCCTTAAGAGCGGCGTCTATCCATGTGACGATTACGGCGGTCTAATGGGTGAGATGGCCATATTGGCTGCTCTGCACCATAGGGACAGAACCGGCCGGGGTCAATTCATCGATCTGGCGCAGACCGAGAATATTATGAGGCTGATGTCCTGGATCTGGCCTTACCAGCACATAACGGGAAACACTGCCATGCCCTCGGGAAACAGGGACGTATCAATATGCCCTGCCGATTCATTCTACTGCAAAGATTGCGGTCTTGTGGCCATAGCCGCACCGGCCCCGGAGGAGTTCAAAGGGCTTTGCACAGCCATGGGAAGGCCTGAACTGGCGGAGGACCCCAGATTCAAGGATCATCTGACCCGGTTGAAAGAAGAAAACGCAACCGAGATTCTCAAAATTATTGCCGATTGGTCGAGGACAAAGTCTGCCGGGGAAATCGAAGAATTAGCCGAAAAGCACGGTTTCGCTGCCTCCCGCGTTAAAACCGCCAAAGACGTGGTTGAAGACAAGCACTCCCGGGAGCGGGGCTTCGTAGCGGAAATCGACGACCCGCTCCTCGGTCGTTACCATGACTATGGATTCCCGGTAATGATGTCCAAAACCCCTCCGAGGGTAAACTGGGGGGTCAGACCGGTGGGGTTCGACAACGAGTACGTGCTGACGCATTTACTAGGCAAAACCGAAGACGAGATCAAGGGGTTATATGAATGCCGCGCGATAGGCAAATGGGCTGATTTGCCCGGGCGAAAACCTCCCTCAGACTGGGATGGCAGGAGCGGAATTATTATGGCCAGGGATGGGGATGGGGAAGGGAAGGAATAGAAGATGGCTGACGAGCAGAGCTGGGTTGACTGGGTGAAAGAGAATACCGACCCTCGGGCTGCGCATACCAAGCCCGAGGCTTTGGACGACATAACCGTACTGGACTTGAGCTGCAAAAGCTTTGCGGGTTGCTATTGCTCATCCCTTCTAGCTGAGTTTGGAGCCAATGTCATACGAATAGAGCCCCCGGAGGGCGATTTCATCAGAACATGCACACCTTATGGAATGTTGTACAAAGGTGAAGGTCTCAACTACCTGACCGAGGGCAGGAACAAATTTCATATAACGCTCAATCTTAAAGAGCAGGAAGGAAGGGAAATACTAAAAGGCCTGGTGAGTCAGGCCGATGTACTCATAGAAACCTTCAGACCCGGAGTAATGGATGAGTGGGGTATCGGCTATGAACAGCTAAAAGAGATCAATCCCGGGCTGATATTTGCTTCTATTACCGCCAACGGACAGTTTGGGCCGTTGAGTCAAAGCCGAATGCCTGATTACGATAATATCGCCCAGGCAAAATCAGGCATACAATCGGCTACAGGAGAGGTCATGCCCGAGGGCAAGTGCTACGATGAATGCCCCTGGGCAGTGCCCACCAAGGCCGGTTCGTGGATAGGCTGGGCTCAACCGGCAACTTTTATGGCAGTTGGTATTATGGCTGCTTTGCATTGGAGGGTGATAAACGGAGAGGGCCAGGCGCTGGATGTCGCTACAAATGAAGCTTATGCCCGTTTCGACAACGATGGCGCACTTTGGTATGAGGGAGCCGGTGTTGTTCTCGAACGCTTTGGGAGTCTCATTCCAGGCGGATGGCTGTATTGTTTCGCCCCAACCATGGATGGAGCTGTTTTCCTTGGCGGACTGCGGCTGGAGATGTGGCAGGCCTTCGCCGATATGATCGGCAAATGGGATGAGTGGGATGCAGGCAGTTGGAAGGATTTGAGCTATTTTACGAGAAAAGAGAATCAATTGGCATGGGCGCCCGTGATCTTTGCCGAAACACGTAAATACACCAACCAGGAGTTGGTGAATATGTCTATTGAATATGGAAAGAAAGGACGTCTGGCTCCCATCACACCAGTTGTGGCTCCGGTGTGTTCCCCGATGGAAACCATGAAAGATGAGAACTGGTTGAAAAGGGGAGTTTTGGTTCCGGTAAAAGATCCGGTCTTCGGGGAAGTCATGGTCGCACAGGCTCAGCACAAGATGACGGAAACACCGATAAGGACCAAATGGGTGTGCCGGCCGGTGGGCTATGACAATGGGCATATCTACTTAAAATACTTCGGATTTGGACCCTCAAAACTAAAAGAGCTCAAAGGGGACGGCCTGATTTAATTTAATAGAGTAGTTGAAAGGCTGCTCATTGGCGATATTACAAAATCCCCCTCGATCCGCCCTCACAAAAGATCGGGCGCGGACTTGAAGCATCGCCCGTGCGGCCTCCGGGCGTAGCGTGAGACCCGAAACGTAGTGAGGGTCCCCCTTTACAAAAGGGGGAAGCAAAACTGCGCAAATTTGTCTGACTGCCTATTTTGTTCTATCTTCTTCGCCGGTGACAACATGTTTTCGAATCTTTTTGTAAAGCGTTGCCCTGGTGATGCCCAAGAGCTGAGCGGCCTTAGTTTTGTTACCCCCAAGATCCCTCAGGACGTTTTCAACATGTTCTATTTCTATCCGATCAAGCTCCAATTTAGCCCTTCCCGATTCTTTGTTTTCGTGTTTTACAATCCCAGGCTGCGGAGCCAGCATTCCTTCGGGAAAATCTCTCGTGATTATTTCCTGTCGATCGGCACTCAGCAGAACAGCCCTTTCCAAAACATTTTTCAGTTCTCGCACGTTCCCCGGCCAGTCGTAGGAAGCAAGTAATGCCATCGATTCCTCTGACAATACTTTTTTGTCATTGCCTCTGGTAAATTTTTTCAGAAAATAATCGACAATAGAAGGTATATCTCCCGTCTTCTCTCTTAGAGGTGGAAGATAGATGACAAAGGCGTTAACCCTATACAACAAGTCTTTACGAAATCTGCCCTCTTCGACTTCCTTTCTTAATTCTCTGTTTGTAGCGAATACGAAACGTATATCGACTTTTGTTTCTTTGGTATCACCCAGTTTCACGAAGGTGCCGGTTTCAAGAACTCGCAGAAGCTTTGCCTGTATATTTAGTCCCATGTCAGAGACTTCGTCGGCGAAAAGGGTGCCGCCATTAGCCAACTCGAGAAGGCCCAATTTATTTTCCCCGGCGCCTGTGAATGCCCCCTTTTTGTAACCGAAGAGCTCGCTTTCGAAGATAGTCTCCGGTAACGCACTGGAATTGATTGCAACAAAGGGATTCCCCGCGCGTTGACTCCGATCATGTATTGCCCGCGCGGTGAGTTCTTTCCCCGTACCCGTTTCTCCCTGGATGAGAACGGGAATATTGGATGGGGCCGCTACCGAGATAAGCTCTCTCACCCTCTGCATTTGTTTACTCTCACCGATAAATCTATCGTAGACCTCTATCCTGTTGAGCTGCTCTTCAAGGACAATGTTTTTTTCTCTCAAAATTTTCTTCTCGTATGCCTTCAAGATAGCTTTCTTTAGTTCAACAATTTTGCAGGGCTTGGTGAGATAGTCGTAAGCCCCTTGCTTCAAGGAACGTATAGCTGTCTCTATCGATGCGAAGCCGGTAAGCATTATAATTTCAATGGCAGGCTCTATCTGTTTAATTCTCAAAAGGAGTTCGATTCCGTCAAGATCGGGAAGCTTTATGTCGAGGACTGCCACATCAAAATTTTCTTTTTTTACCATTGAGATGGCTTCAGAAGCACATGAAGCACACAGAACATCCATGCCTGCTCTTGTCAGTTGCTTTTTAAAGGCCACCAGGATGTCCGACTCATCATCTACTATGAGAATCCGCACCATATCCGGGATACTCCCCTGTTTTGCCTGGGAACTGAACCGGGAGCCTAACGACAAAGATCGTTCCACACCCTGGTTTGCTTTCAGTTCCAATGGTCCCCCCCATTTGACTCAAAAACTCTTCACAAAGAGGTAAACCCAAACCTACTCCCCTTTTTAACCCTTTTGTAGTAAAAAAGGGTTCGAAGATTTTGTCCGCTATTAGATCAGGAATCCCCGCGCCGTTATCCTCGATTTCGACCAGGACTTCGTTATCGTCGAACTTAGTCCTTATGTATATGGTTGCTTCCGCTCTTCCTTCAACGGCATCAACCGCGTTGCTGATGAGATTCATGAAAACCTGACGAAGGGCGGTGATGTCTCCTCTTACAGCCGGCAGCGACAAGGACATCTCTGTGACGATACAGGCGCCGGACCTATTTATATTGTCCCTTTCCAGAATGTTGGATAGAAGCCTGTTTACGTCTATCTCTTTGTCTTCCAACCCCTCTTTCCAGGGCAGGCCTATGATGTCACTGGTTACACTCTTGCATCGGAATGCATTCGCTTCGATTGTGTTCAAGCAGCTTTTGAGTTCATCCAATACAGGATGTTCCCGTATCTGTAAGGAGTCCTCCAGGTCCTTGAGACAACAGTCGGCCAACTCCGAATGCGCCACCAACGCGGCTAGCGGGTTGTTCAGTTCAGCGGCGATGCCTGCCGCAAGCCTGCCGACAATCAGCATCCTGGCTTGTTCCATGAGCTTCGTCTGCGTCTTCACCCGTGCAGTTGTCTCTTCGATTATACAAAGAAGCCCCTCGACAGCGCCATCTTTGCCCTTCAGAGGAATCCCCTTGAAATCCATATAAACATTTCGTTCACCGCCGTAGGTCTTATACGGAGAATCCCAGAGCTGAAATGGCTCACCCCGCAAGCCACTTTCGATATATCCAGCCAAACCGCATTTCATTTTGGACAGGTCCTGGAGCCAATTGAATCCGATGAGCTTTTCTTCAGCCTCCGGTCCCAACCCGAAAAGAGAGGCCAGAGCGGGATTTACACTTGTGAACGTGCCGTCTTTATCCAAGGTAAAAATTGCAACCGATGCATTCTTAATAATAGCCGAGCTGAACTCATTCAAGCGGCGCAGTTCATCTTTCGCCTTTTTTTCTTCCGTAATATCTTCAATGGTGCCCTCATAACACAGGGTGTTATCGTCATTATCACGAACAGCCCGCGCATTTATTGAAACCCATATTTTTTCCGTATCCTTCCTGTAGAACTCACATACAAATCCTTGAACGATGCCGTCACTTTCAAGCGCATGCATAAATTCCTGGTAAGCAGATTCCGCAAACAACTGCTGTACTCGCTGTATTGGCACGGCAGAATGTTCTTCCGTGCAATTGAATCCCAACATTTTTTTGAAGGCAGGGTTCACCACGATGAATTGCCCTTGCGGCGTGATCTGAAAAATGCCCTCCATGGCATTTTCGAATATGCTGCGATACTTCTCCTCTGCCTGCCTTATCAACTCTTCTGCACGCTTCCGCTTCGTAATGTCCAGCATGGTCCCGATTACCGCCGGCTTTCCCCGATAGGTGGTATGCGAACCGTATACCTCCGTGTTTATAATCTCACCACTCTTTCTGACCCCTCTGAATTCGTAGTGAAGTGCCTCAACCTCTCCGGAGGTTCTCCTTCGAATGTTTTCATTTACCAGGGGCCAGTCCTCGGGCAACACAGTGTCTTGCGGCCGCATTTTATCCGTCATCTCTTCGACCGTATAGCCGAATATCTCACTGAACCTCGGGTTGGCGTACCTGATAACCCCATTCTGTATCAGGTAAATACCGGCCAGGGACTTCTCAGCCAAATCCCTGAACTTACCTTCCGAATCGTAAAGTGATTCTTCCGCTGTCTTTTGCTTCTTCAAAGCGCGTCCCATGTCTTTTTTTCCTTATGGTCAGCTTGCATGCCCTGCCCTGCCCTGCCGGAGCAAATTCCATTCCATTATCTGATGCAAGCGGATCGCGTACTCTATCACAGCCTTAATAAGGCCCGTCTGAGAGACGGGAGGATTTTTAAAGTATTGTATATCGACTAATTATTATACGTATGTATATTTTTTATACGGGGCCACTTTTACCTATTTTTCCGGAACGGCCTGATTTTACACGCCATTCCAGCCAGACCACCATGGCATAATAATTGCCTTATACCGCTTCGCAACCGGCTCTGATCTTAATCCAGCGCTGCCGTCTCATTCCCTATCAATGCACACTATTTGTCTATTCCGGTTTACTGCTCACGGGAGCAGCATCGACTTTTTCGGACCGCTCCGGCTGGAGCATTCTGTTTCTCATTTTCTTAACCTCGAACTCTTAACAAGGAGTTAAACATGGCAACGAAGACAATGAGTATAAGGGAGGTATTTGATTCCAGGCCGTTCACACCATACCAGATGTGGATCTGTTTCCTGTGTTTTTGTGTAACGCTCATGGACGGCTTCGATCTGACAATGATGGGCGTGACAATGCCCAAGATCGGGGAGTATCTGAAAGTATCCCCCAGCGCTCTTGGCCTGGCGGTCAGCGCCGGCATGATCGGACCTCTGGTTGGCGCTCTGCTTTTGGGAATGCTTGCAGACCGTTTTGGACGCAGGAGAATGTTGTTCATCTCCGCCCTGATTTTCGGTTTCTTTACGCTCCTGATCACACAGATCACCGATGTGAAGCAACTTGCTCTGTTGCGCTTCCTTGCCGGAATCGGGCTGGGAGGAGCGATTCCGAACGCCCTTGCTTTCGGCTGTGAGTATGCGCCAAGCCGCATGCGCGCGACCGTTACAACCATGATGTGGGCAGGCATGGCATTTGGCAGCGCCATTAACGGGCTTGCAGCCGTGTGGTTGCTACCGAGTTACGGGTGGCGGTCGCTCTTTGTCGTCGGCGGCATTGTGCCGGTTATAATCTGCATGATGGTGGCGATGCTCCTGCCTGAATCACTGGAATTTCTGGTCAAACAAGGAACAGATAAAGCGAGGATTCGCCGAATCATCTCCAAGATCGATCCGGCTTTGGCCCACGACGAGGAAGTCCAGGTCTATTCATCCGAGCAAAAACTTGCCGGCGTGCCGGTCAAACACCTTTTCATGGAAGGGCGCGCAGCAACCACCTTTTTCTTGTGGGCAGCCTTCTTTTGGAGTTTCTATCTGATATGGATCATACTGGCCTGGGCGCCTACCTTGTTGAAACAGAGCGGCGCCAACGTTCAGCAATACAGCATGGCGTTTTTCTTCATTAATCTTGGTTCCGCACTGGCCATAATAACCATCGGCCGGTTGATGGATAAGTTAAATCGTTTCTTTGTTGTCATAGGGGCACAGGCTCTCGTCTATCTCAGCTTCGTGGCATTCGGATCTTCGGCAGGCTCTTCCTTTATCATCGTTTCAGTCGTGTCGGTCGTCTGCGGGTTTTTCATATTCGGCGCCAACGCCGGGGTGGTGGCGCTCGGCACTGTTTCATACCCTGTTGACATCAGGGCGACCGGACTTGGTTGGGCTTATGCGATCGGCAAAGTCGGCACGATGGTCGCACCAGTTGTGGGAGGTTATTGCATCGCAATGAAGTGGGACGTAAGGACGATTTGCAGTGTAAATGGCTTGGGGGCAGTGTTTGTCATGGCGTCCGTCTTTGGCCTGTACAGACACCTGAGCGCTCGATACGGTCAGGATTCAAAAGAGGCCGGGGCAGTCTCCAAGGTAGCGTGAGCGGCGATATTAACATTTGGACCAATGCATGAGGACCGAGGAATGAACTTCTCCGCCAGTCCTCGACCACCCGATTTTGCCCCCTGATCACCATCTTGACCAGAGTTTAGGAAAAGGACCAGCGTCGATGAATTTAGCCCAACACCTGGAGACATCCGCATTTCTATTTCCAGATCGTCCTGCCATTATAGAAAATGATGTTGAGATCACCTACGGCCAGCTTGAAGAACGAGCCAACCGGGTGGCCACGGCTCTGATTGGAATGGGTATTGAGCCCGGGGACCATATCGGTCTTTATGCCCCCAATTCTGCAAACTGGATTGCTTTTTATTTCGGGGTCCTTAAGGCGGGAGCGATTGCCGTCACCCTGTCATGGGCCCTTTCTCAACGCGAACTGGCTCTTCTGCTCGGCCATGCCCGGCCGAGGATGCTTTTTACCGATCCCACCAAGCTCGAAAATGTTCAAACAATGCGTGATTCTGTCGGACTTGAGAAAATCATCTGCACCGACGCTGATCTCGATATGCGCAGGCTCCTGGAGGCCGGATCAGCCGGGTTCCGGTCGCTGGATCGTGATCGGCTCGACACTGCGGCGGTCCTGTATACAGGCGGCACCACCGGTCTTCCCAAAGGAGTGATGCTGACCCATCAGGGAATAGCGTTTTCCAGTTGGGTCATTTCCCACTGCGAACGATCCACAGAGCAGGACAGGGCTTTATGCTTCCTCCCCTTCAACCATGTTTTCGGTCAAATACACATCATGAACGCCACTATCATGGCCGGAGGCTGCCTGGAACTGCTCCCGGCCTTCGACCTTGATCGCGTGTTGCAACTCATGGGAGCAGGACGGATCACCAAATTCTATGCCGTGCCCACGGTCTATGTCAGGCTGCTGGGCGTGGCCGACCTGGAAAGACGGCTGGGTGGTCTGCGGTATAGCTTTTCGGCAGCCACCAGCATGCCCATGAGCGTGGTTAAACAGTGGCAAAAGCGTACCGGGGTCACCATCTCCGAGTGCCTGGGGCAGACTGAGGCCATGCCAATCACTTACAATCATTGCCACCGCCATCGCGTGGGATCGGTCGGGCAGGTGCTGCCCCAGATAGAAGTGCAGATCAGGGATTTGGAAGGAAACCAGCTTCCGGACGGGGAAAAGGGCGAGATTTGTTGCAGGGGACCAAACGTGATGAAAGGCTACCTGAACAACCCGGAGGCGACCGCCTCAGCCTTCCGGCATGGTGGCTGGCTGCGCACCGAGGACTTGGGAACGTTTGACGAAGACCGCTATCTCTACATTGTAGATCGCCTAAAGGACATGATCATAACCGGCGGCGAAAACGTCTACCCGCGTGAAGTAGAGGAACTGCTCTACACCAGGCCCGAGGTGGAGGAGTGCGCCGTAATCGGCCTGCCCGATGAGATATGGGGGGAGCGGGTGACCGCGGTCGTCAAGGTGAGGCCCGGGTACCGCCTCTCCACCGAGGAGACGACTGCATTTCTCAAGTCCGGTTTGGCGTCTTTTAAAGTACCCAAGGAATATATCCTGGTCAATGAGCTCCCGAAGAGCCCCACGGGGAAAATCCTAAAAAAAGATTTGCGGGTGCAATTCCCTGACGGGAAATGACTCGACAGAGGACAGGAGCGAAGAAGGACTAAAGTCTGAGACTCGCAGATCCAGAGTGGTAACGCTCCACATAAACGGCTTCAAGATTCCGAACGGCAGACTCCACCTCTTCAAGGTAGTGGCGTAGAGGATCACGCAACATGGCGCAGGTGCTCTTCAATTTCAAACCGGATGGCTACGTAATGCCGGTAATCGTTCGCCCACTGGACAAAGTCCGCAGAGTCCTCCTTCTGGCCTTTCTCGTATCTGTCAAAGAAATCTTCCGAGGTCATTCCATATCTGTTTTCATAGATGCTGAGGCGTTTGGTCACTGCAACCAGAGCGTCCACAGGTGAGCCATATTCGATTTTCTCTTTTTTCATATGGGCCTCCAATCAGGGCGTACCTACAGTACCGCGGTCCGCGGCAAGGCAAAAGTAAAAAGGCAACAGTGAGGCGGTACGCCCTCCATGTGATGTTCCCTATCTTTTCACTTCTCCGCGCTCTCCGCGTCTCCGCGTGACATTCCCTCTCTCTCTTTAGTTCTCCGCGCCCTCTTTACTGCAAGAGCAACTGCTTCTCGCGAAGTCTTTTGATTTCATCGCGCAGGGAAGCAGCCCTTTCGAAGTCGAGGCGGGAGGCGGCTTCTTTCATATCTTTTTCCAGGGCCTGGATATGTTCATCGGGGGAGATGAGGCCGCCTTGCTGATCGAACTCGGCCTGCGGTTCGAAGAAAAATTCCGCCTCGGGCGCCGGCTTGAGACGGTATTCGGCGAGAATGTCTACGACGTCTTTTACCACCGACTTGGGCACAATATTATTTGTGACGTTATATTCGAGTTGCTTTTTGCGACGCCTGTCGGTTTCCTGGATGGCTCGCCGCATCGAGTCGGTCATGTTGTTGGCATAGAGAATGACAGTACCCATAACGTTACGGGCGGCGCGGCCGGCGGTTTGGATAAGGGATCTTTCCGATCTCAGGAAACCTTCGTTGTCCGCGTCCAAAACCGCCACCAGTGAGACTTCCGGGATATCCAGACCTTCTCGCAGCAGGTTTATTCCAACCAGAACGTCGAAATTGCCCAGCCGCAAATCGCGCACCGTTTCGATTCTTTCGATAGTGTTAATATCGGAGTGCATATAGCGGACCCGGATGTCCAGTTCGGCAAGATATTCGGTCAGGTCCTCGGCCATTCTCTTGGTGAGGGTCGTAACCAGAATCCGATGGCCTTCCTTTACCTGTTTTCGTATTTCGCCAATCAGATCGTCGACCTGGAAATCCGCGCGGCGCACCTCGATGGCGGGATCAATAAGGCCGGTGGGCCTGATGATCTGCTCTACGACCCGCCCCCTGGTGTTGGTTAGCTCATACGGGCCGGGAGTTGCAGACACGTACACGACCTGTTTTACCCTTTTTTGGAATTCGTTGAAATCGAGCGGCCTGTTGTCAAGGGCCGAAGGCAGCCGAAAACCGTAGCGGACAAGAGTTTCCTTCCTTGCCCTGTCGCCGTTGTACATACCGCGAATCTGGGGGATCGAAATATGGCTCTCATCAATGAAGACGAGCCAGTCTTGCGGGAAATAGTCGAGCAGAGTGTAGGGAGGCGTTCCCGGAGCACGGCCGTCAAGGTGCCTGGAGTAGTTTTCGATTCCGTGGCAAAAGCCGAGTTCGACGAGCATTTCCAGATCGAACCTGGTTCGTTCATCGAGGCGCTGCGCCTCCAGGAGCTTGCCCTCGCGATAGAAGAATTCAAGTCTTTCCGACAGCTCCTGTTTGATCGAATTCAAGGCCCGCTCAACGGTGTCCGCCGAGGTGACGTAGTGGGTGCCCGGGTAGATGTCCACTCTGTCCAGACGCCGGAAAGTCTTCCCGGTAAGCGGGTCGATTTCTTTTATCGAATCGACTTCATCGCCAAAAAACTCAATCCGTACCGCCCGGTCTTCCTCATAGGCGGGAAACACCTCCACTACATCGCCTCTTACGCGGAAAACGCCGCGATGAAAGTCGTAGTCGTTTCTTTCATATTGTATGTCCACCAACTTGCGCAGAACATCTTCCCTCGGGATTTCCTGACCTGTTTTGAGCTGCAAGAGCATCTCATGGTATGTTTCGGGCGAACCCAGGCCGTATATGCAGGATACGCTGGCGACAATTATGACGTCCCGGCGCTCCAGCAGCGAGCGAGTCGCGGAATGCCGCATTTTATCGATGGTTTCATTAACTGAGGAGTCTTTCGCGATATACGTATCGGTCTGAGGCAGATAGGCCTCTGGTTGGTAGTAATCATAATAGGATACGAAATACTCTACCGCGTTATCGGGGAAAAAAGCTTTGAACTCACCATAGAGTTGCGCTGCAAGCGTCTTGTTGGGCGCTATGACCAGGCTGGGCCTCTGGACATTCGCTATTACGTGCGCCATAGTGAAAGTCTTGCCCGACCCCGTCACGCCAAGCAGGGTCTGTTCATCCGCCCCGCCCAGTATATTCGATACCAGTTGTTCAATGGCCCGGGGCTGGTCCCCGGCCGGCTCAAACTGGCTTTTCAGCTCGAAAGGTCTCAAGAACAAACTCCGGAATTTAGGAATTTAGGAATTTAGGGATTAAAAGAGATCTCCGGAATTTAGGAATTGCGAATTTAGGAATTTAGGAATTAAAAACAAACTCTGAATCCACCGGCCTTTCATTTTCCTGAATTCCTGGATTCCGGCCTCCGCCGGAATGACGAAGGTGACGTTCCCTCAATTCCTCAATTCCTCAATTCATGACAATACGCTATTTTCTTCGTCTTCGTCATCTTCTTCCGGAAGGTAATCGAGAGGCTCCGGATTATTTTGTTTCAGATCCAGACGCTTGAGACGCGACCTGTCGCTTATGACCTTTTCCATTTCGCGGCGAACTTCGCTTTGGTTCATGAGTTCGGAAAGCAGGATACGTTTATAGCTGATACTGCGAAGCTCGTTTTCCAGGAATTCATCCCTTTCCTGCTTGAGTTTGAAATTCTGTTGAAAAAGTTTTTCTTCCAAGGACTCGTTTTCTATAAGCAGCGTAATCAGCATATCGCTGAGCTTGCTTTTACGCAGCCCCATCATCCCGACTCCGGCAGCTTTTCTCCGGTACTGCTCGAGCTTGTTTTCGAGAAACTGTATTCGTTGCTCGAGCTCTATCTTGTCGTTTTCGAGTTTTTGCTTTTCATTATCCCAAAATGACTTGAGCGCCCGTTCGATGGTCAGCATTTCAGCGCGCTCGCCAGCCGCATTGACCTTGGATTTTCTGCCTTGCGTGTGGTATGCGACCAAATAGCTGACCGAAGACACAACCGTTACGCAAAACAGCCCGGCCATCACTTGATAAACGATCAAATCCATCAGAATTCCCTCTCGTTGATTCGGTGCGCCAGAAATTGCCGGCCGCTCCCGGCAATGACCGCCCCCCAATTGACTCTCAAGCCAAGCGCAGTATAAACTCTAATTTCAATCACGTAAACACGAGAGGTTAATTTCCGGTGGGCTTTCACCACGAACCACAAACCACGGATGGGGAGCGCAGCGCGGTGGATGATCACGGATAAAAAGATTCGTAGGTAATTGAGCGAATGCAGCCCGCGCTTTTACTCAACTTCAAGAACAAAGATCTGTGCTGGAGGGGGGTGGTGCGCTGATTACGGCAAAAGTCCAATCCGTGCTATCCGTGAAATCCGTGGTTTCCTGCAAGTGCTCGCAACGAACCACGGATGGCACGGATGACCACGGATAAAATGATTCCTGAGGTACGCCACGAGGCGACTTGAATCTGGCGTTTCTACTCAACTTCAAGCACAAAGATCTGTGCTGGAGGCGGGTAGTGCGCTGGCGATGACAAAAGCCCGATCCGTGAAATCCGTGGTTTCCCCGAACGTGATCGAGATTTTTTAGTGAGATTTCCTGTCAGGCGCCGTCCAAACCGGCCCTCGATTTTTCCATGAACCAGTGTTCGGTATCTATGTAATAAAATTTCAAATCCGCAAGCATTATGTAGTGGGACCTCTCCTCTGCCAGCATGTGATTCAGAAATTCACGCTCGACCGGTTCGGTAGCGTCCTTGAGTCTGGCCAGAAAAAATTCTATGCCTTTATTTTCCAGCTCCATCCCACTCTCAATCGCGGCAACATCGTCAAGGCACGCCTTTGAGATAGTGTCCCGCTTTTGCTTCACCTTCCGCATGAACCCGCTTCTGTCAGGGGTGTCCAAATCATAAAAGCGGCAGGCGTCCATATCGCCCGAGGAACCCCCGGACAGATCGGCATACATTGCATTAAGCCTATCGAGATGATTCTGCTCGACATCGCGCAACATTTCGAATGTTTCGGTGCCGACCCGGTCGCCGCATTTTCCAGAAGCTTCCGCGTAAAGATCTCTCATTTTTTCCTTGATTTCGACGACTGTGCACATAATTTCGAGGAGTCCCGAACCGTCGCTTTTCATTTCTACTCTCCTTAATCAAGAACAGTGGTCAGTGCTCAGTGGTCGGAAAAAAAGTCTTTTCTGACCACTGACGTCTGATCTTAAGCAGTCGGCATCACCTTTGCCACCGACTTATGCGGTTTGTGCCCAAGTATGAACCATTTTCTGAAAGCAAGAATGAAAACGGCCGCCATCAGGCCCATGAGGGACGCGGCAAGAACGACCAGAAGGTAGTTGCCTTGAATGGTGTTGTACTTTACGAGGTAGTAGCCTGCGGTCATTGTTACCGGCACCATGAGAATTCCCGGGACAGCGGTGATCCAGGCGTATTTCATTTTCCCCATTCCAATGATCATTGTGGTTCCGACAATCAGGGCGCACGCGGCAAGCAATTGGTTGCTCATCCCGAACAGGGGCCAGATCGTTGTGATATTGCCCGTATAGACCAGGTAGCCCCAGGTACAGGTGAACATCGCGCTTGTGAAGACAATACCGGGTATCCATCCCTTCTCTGTAAATTTAGGGACCACCCTCCCGATGATTTCCTGGAGAAGATATCTTCCCACGCGTGTTCCCGAGTCAACGGCGGTCAGGATGAACACGGCCTCGAACATGATCGCAAAATGGTACCAGTAGGCCATCAGCCCTTTCATGAAGGAAACGGAGCTGAATATGTAAGCCATACCCACGGCGAGGGAAACAGCTCCTCCGGGCCTGCCCTGAATGTTTTCCTGGACCGCCTCGGCCAACTGTGGAAGATGCACGGTCGACATGCCAAGGGTCTTATAGGCTGCCGCAGAGGCATTGATCGCGAAATAATCGGCAGGAACGAGCACGCATGCTGCAATAAGCGCCATTATAGCCACGAAACCTTCGACAAGCATTGCTCCATATCCAACGAAAAGGATGTCCCTTTCGTTATCGATCATCTTAGGTGTTGTTCCGGTGCCTATTATCGCGTGAAAACCCGAGAGCGCGCCGCAAGCAATAGTAATAAAGAGGAACGGGAAAACCGAACCGGGAGCGGCCACGAGCGGGCCGCCGCCGCTGATGAATTTGGTTAAAGGCGCCATCTGGAGGTATGGATGAACAATAGCGATACCAATTGCCAGGGCCGAGATGGTTCCCAGTTTAAGATAGGTCGAAAGGTAATCGCGAGGAACCAGGAGCAGCCAGACGGGCAGGGCCGACGCTACGAAACCGTAGGCAGGAATGAAAATGGAGCACTGTTCTTTTGACAGGTAGAACCACTTCGAGAGCACGGGATGAGCAGCCACAAAGGGACCGGTGCTAATGACGAGGCCAAGGAGAATAATGCCGATCACACTACCGCCCGCCACGTCTCCGGGTCTGACAATTTGCATCCAGACACCCATGATAACGGCGATAGGAATCGTGCAGATAACGGTGTAAGCGCTCCAGGGGCTTTTCATCATGGCATTGACGACAGCGAGGGAAAGTCCGGCAAGTGTTAGAATGAGTATGAACAAAACGGCGAAACTGGCCACCACCCCGGCCGCCTTCCCTATCTCCGATTCGGCGATTAGCGATATGCTCTTTCCGTCGTGGCGAATGGAAGCGAAAAGGATGACCATATCGTGTACTGCTCCGGCAAATACCGCTCCGACAATGATCCAAAGGGCGCCGGGCAGATAGCCGAACTGGGCCGCCAGGACCGGTCCAAGCAGCGGACCCGCCGCCGCTATGGCGGCAAAATGATGTCCAAAAATCACATACTTGTTGGTCGGCTGGTAATCGATGCCGTCTTCGAGCGTATGAGCCGGGGTGGGCCTGTCCGGGTTTATTCCCAGCACCTTGCTTGCTATGAAGATCCCATAATAACGGTAGGCAATTGCAAATACGCACAAGGCTATGAATACAAGGGTCAGTGCATTCAAGAGGATCTCCTTCCGTTGCTGAAAGTTAGGATGATGGTTTGCCAGAAACGACCCGATAATGCATTTGCAAGAAGAACAACCCTTGGCACGGCAAGTCAAGCAAATTGAACAGGGATGCTGACTTTTTTTCACCCAAGGTGACGCTTTCGCTAACCCCGGGCTGAATTATTCAGCCCTTTCAGGGCTAAACACAGGACAAAAAAGCCGGAAAGCATCGCTGCTTTCCGGCTTGAAAACAAAATCTGCAGGACATGGCTGCCTATTGGCCTGGAACATTTTTTGCGGGAGCCGGGGCCTGAGGTGCAGGCGACTGGGCCTCGGGCTGAACCGGCCGCGCTTCCGGGGCCGCTGGTTGCGGCGGCTCCTGCGGCTTAGCCTGGGGCTGTTCCGCTGCGGGGATACCGGTCATTACCGACCGGTTGTGAAACCCCGGCCTGTGCATAAAAGAAAGCAGCAGGCAAGTTATCATAAATACGATGGCTGCGCCGGTCGTCAGCTTGCTCATAAACGATCCGCCGCCCGATCCGCCGAACAGTGTTTGAGATGCGCCCCCAAATGCGGCGCCCATTTCAGCACCCTTGCCGGTTTGCAGCAAAACGATAGCGATCAGCGCGACACAGGCAGTCAAATGTATTACTACAATAAAGGTAGCCATTAGCTGAGAATTCTCTCTTTTTCAGGATTTAAACTGAACAAGGCGTTTGAATGAGCCCACTTCAAGGCTTGCCCCGCCAACGAGCACTCCATCAATATCCGGCTCGGCCATCAACAAATCGATATTATCAGGCTTAACCGAGCCACCATATAATATTCTGCCCTTTTTTTCAACCTCTTTATTGAAAAGCGCTGCGAGTGTCTTACGAATAAGCGCGTGCACCTCCTGTGCCTGAGCGGCCGTTGCGGTCCTGCCCGTGCCGATCGCCCAAACAGGTTCATAGGCGATTACGAGCAGTTCCGCCTGCCTGGCGCTCAAGCCGCTCAGTGCCCCTTCGACCTGGCGTCCCACAACTTCGAAAGTTTTACCCTGCTCACGCTGTTCGAGTACTTCCCCGACGCAGACGACGGGAACCATCCCGGCCGCTAGGACCGCCGCCGCTTTGCGGCGCACCGTTTCGTCCGTTTCCCCGAATAGCTGACGCCGCTCCGAATGCCCGACAATCACGTAATTGCATCCAAGATCGCTCAGCATAATCGGCGAGACTTCGCCCGTAAAAGCCCCTTTTTCTTCCCAGTGGCAATTCTGCGCCGCAAGGCTGAAGCCCTGCTGCGTCAAATTGTCACCAACCGCTTTTAGCGCCGTGAACGGTGGCGCAATAACAACTTCAAGGTCAGCGCAAGGGCCGGTTTCCTCCTGGATCGACTTGATAAAGGAAACCGCCTCGGCAACAGTCTTATACATTTTCCAGTTGGCTGCGATCAGTGGTTTTCTGCTCGGATTCATTATTTGTTCAACACCTTTCCAGGGCCGATATGCCCGGGAGGGCTTTTCCTTCGAGAAGCTCCAGAAAAGCGCCTCCCCCCGTCGAAATATAACTCACTTTGTCCTGGGCGCCGGCCTGTCTTATGGCAGAGGCCGAATNCAAATATAACTCACTTTGTCCTGGGCGCCGGCCTGTCTTATGGCAGAGGCCGAATCGCCGCCGCCGATAACCGTAAGAGCATCGAGCGACCCCATAAAGCCGGCAAGAGCGAAAGTGCCTTTGTTAAACGGGGGTGTTTCGAAAACACCCATCGGACCGTTCCATACGATTGTCTTACATTTTTGAAGCGCCGCTTCAAAGAGCTGAACCGATTGAGGGCCAATGTCCAGAATTTTAGTATCGCCGGGTATCTCGCCAACCGAGACCTGCTGCGCGTCCCCGCTGCTTTCCACATCGGCGCAAACAACCGCGTCAACCGGCAGGAAAACCTTGACTCCCCTTTTGCCTGCCGCTACGAGCAGCCGTGCGGCCGTTTCGATATAGTCATCTTCAACCAGGGATTTGCCCACTTCCTTCCCCTGCGCCTTAAAGAATGTGTTCGCCATTGCGCCCCCGATAATCAGGTAATCGACCTTTGGAATGAGATTTTCGAGAAGCCCAAGCTTGGTCGATACCTTAGCGCCTCCTACAATAATTGCCAGCGGCCGTTGCGGGTTGTCCATGACCTTCCTGAAATACTCGACTTCCTTCAGGAGCTGATATCCGGCGGCGCATTCGGGCACAAATCGGGTTATGCCCTCAATGGAGGCGTGTGCCCGATGAGAAGCCGCAAAAGCCTCATTTATATAAATATCGGCCAGTTCGGCCAATTGCCTCGCAAACTCCGGGTCGTTTTTTTCTTCCTCCGGATGAAAGCGCAGGTTCTCCAAAACCAGCGCTTTGCCCTCACCCAGAAGCGACACTTGTTTTTGCACTTCGGGACCGATGCAATCGGGGACAAGGGGCACGGGTCTCGCCAACAGCTTAGAGAGGTGCTCGGCTACCGGTTTTAATGAAAACTCATTGGACACTTTACCCTTCGGTCTTCCCAGATGAGAAGCCAGGATAAGCCTGCCTCCCGAATCCAGCACCTTTTGTATGCTCGGCATAACTGCCCGGATGCGAAGGTCGTCCCTTACGAGCCGTTCCTTGTCGAGCGGCACGTTGAAATCGACTCGCATAAAGACGCGCTTTCCTTTGACATCAACATCGTCAAGGGTCTTCATTCGCGGGGTCCTCCTTATATCCGTACGCACCGTGAGGTGGAAAGAGCGGGCACGGGGAAAAGCACGATCAATCCTGAGAGGCGCCTATCATGACTGCCAGGTCCGCAGCCCGGGACGAATAACCGTACTCATTGTCGTACCAACTGAATACCTTGACCATCCGGCCGGCCATTACATTGGTCAGCCGGGAATCCACGCTCGACGAGTAATAGGAACCGTTGAAATCAATCGAGACCAGTTCCTCGGTCACATAGCGGAGAATCCCCTTGAGCGGTCCGTTTGCCGCCGACTCCAGCACGCCGTTCACCTCTTCCTTGGTTACATCCCGGCCTACCCTGCACACCAGGTCTACCAGCGAAACATTCGGTGTGGGAACCCGGATGGACAAACCGTCGAGTTTGCCCTTGAGGTCCGGAATTACTTCGGCAACGGCTCGGGCTGCGCCGGTCGTGGTCGGAATCATCGAAAGTGCGGCCGACCTCGACCTTCGGCGGTCGCTGTGCATCGAATCGAGCAGTCGCTGATCCATTGTGTAGGCATGGATGGTCGTCATAAGCCCGTGTTCGATTATAAACCTGTCATGGAGCAATGCGGCTATCGGAGCCAGGCAGTTTGTGGTGCACGAGGCGTTGGAGACGACATTGTGGGTGCGCGGGTCATAAGTCCCGTCGTTTACCCCGATTACGAAGGTTGCGTCCATACCCTTGCCGGGAGCCGTTATTATCACTTTCCGCGCTCCGGCGCTCAGGTGTTTTTCCGCCCCCTCACGGCTGGTGAAGCGGCCGGTGCCTTCCATTACCACGTCAATTTTGAGTTCGCGCCATGGCATCTGGGCGGGATCCGTAATCTTGAGACATTTAATAGACTTGCCGTCAACAATCAATTCATCTTCAGTCCCCTCGACATCGTGAGGCCACACACCATGAGTGGAATCATATTTCAAAAGATAGGCCAGCTCCGAGGGGGCCCCCAAGTCGTTGATGGCGGCAATTTCCAGAGGGAGCTTCCGGTCCTTTATGATTTTGAAAATAGCGCGTCCGATCCGTCCAAATCCATTTAGCGCGATGCGAGTAGCCATTTGGTATCTCCTTTCAAAGATCGCAGCCGTGTCCATCCCCAGGAAAGGGATGGTTCCAGTACAACGGTAATAACTTATAAGTTAACAGTATTGCTTGAGAAATAAACCCGAACTTGCGCCGAAAAATAAAGCTTACCACACCAAAATCTGACGATTTCGACCAAACGCTTTCCTTATCGAAGAATTCACGGGACGCAATGGTGAGTAAGGATGGATGGAGCCAAGCGCAACCCATCACCCACATTAATCGAAAAAATCGGGGGGACTTTTGTGTGAAAAAATCCCCACCTAACCGGCGACACACCCCTTCATCCATATCTAAAAACCTGCGAGCCGGAAGGTTACCCTTGTGCCCATCTCCAGATCCAGTTCCGAAGCCGCATTGCCCTGGTTAACCGCGATTTCAACAAAGCCGCTGCTTCCACTCAAGGCGAGCGCTTCCCCGGTTCCGACCCGGCCGTAAGTCTTATGAATTGAATTAATTAGCGATTTTCCGGCTTCCATGGTCCATTTTTCCCACGGTCCCTGTTTTTCCAGGACCTCGCTGCGCACATTTGTAATCGCATTTCCGAACCGATCGATATGTATCACCTCCCCTTGAACTTCGCCCTTGCCGATGATTGGTTGGTCCCACTGGGGAATCACCGGGACGCAGGCAGGGCCCAGAGTGTCGAAGCGGACGCCGAGGGCTAAATGCGCGGCAGCAGGCGCGAAAAGGTCGCGGCCATGAAAAGTGCTGCTCAGTGGACTTCGCCGGAATTGAGGGTTTTCCAGACTTCGAGCCTCCCAGCCCGTCTCATCTCTCAGTACGAGCGAGAAAAGGCCGTTATCGGGCCCCACAAAGAAAGAGGACCTGGTCCGGACGGCAATGGCGCCCCGTTCGGTCCCCACTCCGGGGTCCACCACCGCCATATGGACCGTCCCAGGCGGGAAATATCCGCAAGAAGCGAGCAGCACAAACGCCCCTGAGCGAACATTTTGAGGGGCAATGAGATGAGATATGTCCACGAGTTTTGCATCCGGACAGATTGAGAGAATGACCCCTTTCATAGTAGCCACATATCCGTCCTGGAGCCCGAAATCGGTAAGCAGAGTAATTATGGATGAACTCAATGTATTTGACCTCAAAAAAGAGGAAGCGAGAAGCGAGGAGCGGGAAGAAACTCAGAGTGCCCCTTTTCCTACCAACCTCATAAAGAATTAATGCAAAATTCTGCGTATTTTGCTAATGATTGGGCGATTGAGTCAATACCAGTTTGCATATCCACAAATGATTCTTATTTATAATCCGAACCAGGAGGAAGCGCAAATGGCGTTTGAGCCGGGAAATCCAGGGATCGAAGAGTTGCTCAGTTTTGCCAGGGACGCGGTTTCGAGTGCTGGCGAAAAAGCTTTGCGGATGTATGGAAAGGGCGATTCAGGGGTCAAGTTCGATGAAGAGCTTGTAACCTCGGCGGAGATCTCGCTGGTGAACTTTTTCAGGGATCGGCTCAATGCTACTTTCCCGGGGCACGGAGTCTTCGGAGACCCGCTTCCTTCTGAAGACTACGTACATGGGGAAAAAAGGTATCTCTGGATATTTGATCCGCTTGACGGAGTAGCCAACTTTCAGGCCGGAATTCCTATATGGGGCATCTCCCTTGCTCTTCTGGAAAATTTTTGGCCGGTCCTGGGTGTTACCTACATGCCGGTAACCGGAGACCTGTTCTACGCCATCGCGGGACAGAAAGCTTATTGGGGCGAAACGCAAATAAGGATCCCCGATACCGGTGAGATCAGTAATGAAAGCGTGCTGCTTACCTACTCGCGGTTCCATAACCAATACCAGTCGACCTTCCCGGGCAAGATCAGGAACCTGGGATCGACGTCCGCCCACATAATTTACGTCGCCATGGGGCGTGCGGAAGGGGCGCTTCTGGCAAATGTCTCGTATCGAGATCTTGCAGCGGCACAGATTATCCTTATTGCCGCGGGCGGCAAAATACACCGGATGGATGGCCGGGAGTTTCATCTGAGCGACTATCTGAGCGGCCAGCGCGTAAAGGAACACCTTATCGCAGCCCCGGAAGGTTCGTTTGAATCGATACGCATGTACCTGAGAAGGACCGGTGAAGAATAAGCGACACGTTTTCCACCATTGAAAAATGGTGTAGACTAATTCTGAGAACGTTGGGTCTTACTAAATATAATTTCGTATGCCGGGGGAAAGACTTTTGGCTCCATCGTGGTGGAATTATTCAAAAAACATCCAAGCGGATGAGCACGATCTTCGGTTTATCAGAATACTTCTGATCGAAGATGACGAAGACGACTATGTCCTGCTTCATCGTCTTCTGGCCGAAGTGCCCGCGGTGCACTATGAAATAACCTGGAGCCGGACCTACGATGCAGGTCTGTTGGAACTTGAGAAGGAAATCTACGACGTTTGCCTTCTTGACTACCAACTGGGGTCAATGAACGGGCTGGATATTCTGTCGAAGGTGCAAGAATCTGCCAAGACTCCGCCCATAATCATCCTGACAGGCCAGGGGGATTACCTGGTGGACCTAAAAGCTATGGAGTACGGCGCCGCCGATTATATCGTCAAGGACCAGATGAGCGGGCACATGCTCGAACGGGCGATCCGTTACTCGATAGATCGAAAGAAATCCAGGGACTCACTGCAGGAATCGGAAAAACAACTCAAACACCTGGCATCCGCGTTGCTAAGGGTTCAGGAGAATGAGCGAAGAATATTGGCTGCCGAGTTGCACGACGACCTCGGCCAGCTTCTTATGGCCATAAAGTTTCATATTGAAAGCGTTCTGGTAAGAATGAATCCTAACGAAGGCGACGCCTCAAGCCTCCGGGCGCTTATTCCCAATATTCAGGGCGCTGTTGAGCGAGTCCGGAACATGTACACGCAACTCATGCCCACGGTGCTCGATGACTTGGGAATTCTGGCGACACTGAAGTGGTTTTGCAGAGAATTTCAAAAAGACCACCCCGATATCAATGTGCAGCCGGAATTCGAGGTCGAAGAGCAAGATATATCCGTGGACTTGAAGCTGGTGATTTTTCGAATAGTTCAGGAGGCTTTCAAGAATGTGGCTGACCACAGCGGAGCTCATCGGGCCAATGTTACACTGGCCGGAAGAGAAGGACGCCTCTGGCTGGACGTCTACGACGATGGGACCGGGTTCGACCTGCCTCGCGCCATGTCTGAGACATGCACTACTAGCGGACTGGGGTTAATGGCCATGAAAAGGCGGGCGGAACTCTCCGGCGGAGCATTTCAGATCGAGTCCGCCGGCGGCAGGGGAACCTTTATCAGCGTGCAGTGGCCTCTTGAGGAAAATTAATTTCAAGCCGGTTGAGCCTTTTTTAAAGTCCTTAAAATCGGGTTTTGCAAGAGGCTCGGTTGTTTTCAACTTTCTGCTTGCTGCGTGGTTTTTGACTGTTTTATCCAACAGCCGCCCTGCCCTTTCGGAGCAATTGGAAAATCTGCCCCCTTGCTGGTCCCGGGCCGCCCTCAACGGATGTGCTGCCGATAAGGAAACGATCCCTTGTCCTGCCGGTTCCAGGAATATCCCTCCATCAAGAGTTCGACCCGGCGAAATCGCTCCCCCTCTCTCGCCTGACATGACCGGTTCCATACGCTCGGTTAAACTGCCGGCGGGCGTCAAATTAATTGCATTGACCTTCGATCTTTGTGAAGTCGAAAATAGGATCAGCGGCTATGATCCCGGAATAGTAAACTACCTGCGGTCCAACAAGGTTAAAGCCACTTTCTTTGCAGGCGGCAAATGGATGCGCTCACATCCGGAAAAAACCATGCAGTTGATGGCGGACCCGCTTTTCGAAATCGGCAATCATAGCTGGAATCATGGGAATTTTCGCACGCTCGACAAAAAAGAGGCCTTGAACCAGGTGCTCTGGAGCCAGGCTCAATATGAGCTTCTTTGGGAGGAACTGCACAAAAGACCTTGTTTTCATGCCGGAGAAGACAATACGAAAAAAATCCCAAGGGTCCCGCGTCTTTTTCGTTTTCCGTACGGCGCATGCGACCATGATTCCCTGAAATTGCTCCAGGATTTGGGACTGGCGGCTATTCAGTGGGACGTCGTTACAGGTGATCCCGCCAAAGGCCGATCAGCAGCGGGCATAGCTCAAACCGTGCTCAAAAAGGCGAGGCCCGGATCGATAATCATCTGTCATGCCAACGGACGCGGACACGGCACGGCAGAATCCCTCCCGATGTTTGTGCCCGAGCTCAGGAAGGCCGGATTCGACTTTGTGACCTTAAGCGAGCTTTTGGCTTCCGGGACGCCGGTCAGGGTCCCGGAATGTTACGAGTGAAGAGAGGAAGCGAGAAGCGGGGAGCGGGAAGCTGGAAGAAACTCGGAGAAGCTCACTTCCCACTGCCCACATCCCGCTACCCGCTTCCCGCTTCCCGCTGTTTTGTTACGATTTGGTTTCAAAAATGTTTCATGGCTCAAGTTCGTCTGATTCTCCTTCCATTTTGACCCCAAAAAAGTTTACATACTGGAACGATATTTCACCCCACCCCGGTTTTACAATCGAGTCATCCCGCGCGTGGTTTCCGCGCCGGACCGGCTTTGAAATGTCGCCGGGAAAGTTCAAAGATTCCGGAGAGTTCTGATGCGTAAGACCTATGTAATCGATACGAATGTTTTGCTGCACAACCCCAACGCTCTTTTCTCATTCGAAGACAACAACGTGGTGCTTCCCTTCGCTGTAATAGAAGAACTGGACAATCAGAAAAAAAGACAGGACGAAATCGGCAGAAACGCACGTGTTGTTTCAAGAGAGCTGGACTCGCTCCGGGAGACGAGCAGGCTTTCAGAAGGTGTAGACTTGCCCAAGGGCGGAAGGTTGACTATCGAACTGAATCATTCAGGCCTTACGCAGTTCCCGCAGGGGCTGGATTTGGAAAAATATGACAACCGCATTCTCGCAGTTGCCTATAATCTGAGCATTTCCGGAAGCGAACCGGTCACCCTTGTAACCAAAGACCTGAACCTGAGGATTAAAGCTGACGTTCTTGGTATACGGGCCGAGGACTTCTACAATGACAAGGTCGATTACGATCAGCTCTACACCGGCACAGGAGAAGTTTATCTATCGGCCCGGGAACTGGATAAATTTTTCAAGGAAGGAAAGCTCTGCCTCAACTCCCACGCCGCGATTCCCAATCAATTCATACTTCTAAAATCAAGTGAAAATCCTTCCCAGTCGGCTCTTGCCCGTTACCATCAGGGTGCGTTTGTGCCTTTGGTCTATGGCGAGGCAAGTTGCTGGGGAGTAAGGGCACTAAATAAGGAACAGAAATTTGCACTCGAACTTCTTTTAAACGATCAGATTAAGGTGGTATCCCTGGTTGGCCGGGCCGGAACGGGAAAAACCCTGCTGGCCCTGGCTGTGGGGCTCGAAAAGGTGCTCGAAGAAAATGCTTACAGCAGACTTCTTATAACTCGTCCCGTCGTTCCCATGGGGGATGATATCGGGTTTCTCCCCGGAACTAAGGAGGAGAAATTGCGGCCCTGGATGCAACCCATCTATGACAACCTCGAATTCCTTTTCAGAAACTGCCAGGAACCCCACGAGGTGCTTCAGGACCTCACCCGAAAAGGCCTGCTCGATTTGGAGGCGCTCACCTACATCAGGGGGCGAAGCATCCCGCGGCAGTTTATAATCTGCGATGAAGCCCAGAATCTATCTCCCCATATGATAAAGACGCTCATCACCCGAGTGGGCGAGGATACGAAGATTGTGCTTACCGGCGACCCCGAGCAGATCGACAATCCATACCTCGATGCCAGCAGCAATGGATTGACTTACCTCGTTGAAAGGATGAAAAACGAGGATATCTCCGGCCACGTGGTTCTGACCAAAGGTGAACGTTCTAAGGTTGCCGAACTGGGCGGAAAACTCTTGTGAAAAATCAAGGGGGAAGCTATGAGCATCAAGAACCTGGAATTCTTGTTGAAACCTTCCTCAGTCGCGTTGATCGGAGCAAGTACAAGGCCCCATTCAGTTGGTGCGGTTATCTTGAAAAATCTTGTCGGGTCGGGATTCAAGGGAGACATCTTCCTTGTAAATCCCAGGCACCGGACCATGGAAGGACTACCGGTCTATCCCAGCGCCGCCTCGCTTCCAAAGCCTCCGGACTTGGCCGTGATTGCGGTCCCACCCGATTCTGTGCCGGCGGTGACAGCCGAAGTCGGGGCTCGCGGCGCCAAAGCCGCGGTGGTCATAACAGTGGGCCTTGGCGAGGGCGGTTCACAACACGGTCTAAACCTCCGAAGGGCAATGCTCGATGCTGCACAGCGTTATTCTCTGCGCATCATAGGACCTAATTGCCTGGGCATTATGGCGCCCGGCTCCTGCCTTAACGCCAGCATGGCCCACATTTCACCCCTCCCTGGACACATTGCCTTTATCTCTCAGTCAGGCGCGCTGCAAACCGCGATGATGGACTGGGCGACATCCCAGAATATTGGGTTCTCACACCTGGTCTCTCTTGGGAGCATGGCTGACGTGGATTTCGGCGATATTCTGGATTATTTGTCAACAGATATTACCAATCATGCCATCCTTATCTACATGGAGGGGATAACGGATGCACGGAAGTTTATGTCGGCGGCACGGGCAGCGGCGCGGATGAAACCGGTTATTGTTTTTAAAGCAGGCCGAAACAAGGAAGCCGCTGAGGCTGCTGCAACGCATACCGGGATGGCGCCGGGGATAGATGCCGTCTATGGGGCCGCTTTTCGGCGCGCCGGGATGCTGCGGGTGTATGACCTTCGGTCGCTGTTCAGCGCGGTTGAGACGCTTGCAAAAATGCCGGGGACGCTAAGAGGACATAAACTGGCCATTTTGACCAACGGTGGCGGAGTCGGCGTACTTGCCGCCGATGCATTGATAGATGAAGGCGGGGATCTCGCCGGGCTGTCCTCCGAAACGGTGCGGGGCCTTAACGCCGTTCTCCCGTCGATATGGTCTCAGCGCAACCCCGTAGACATCCGAAGCGACGCCCCGGCTGACCGGTACGCAAAAGCACTCGAAATCCTTCTCAAGGATGAAATTGCCGACGGGGTCCTTGTCTTGAATTCGCCCTATGCGGTTGCCTCCGGAAAAGAAGTGGCCCAGGCGGTCATAGATACGATAAAGAGCCATGGAAGCCCTCACCCGGCAGTGCTCACCAGTTGGTTGGGCGGGGCCTGCACGGCAGAGTCCCGCAGTTTGTTTGTGCAAAATCACATCCCCACCTATGAAACTCCGGCCGATGCGGTGCGCGCTTTTATGCAGATGATTAGATATCGGCGCAACCAGGAGATGCTGATGGAAACTCCGCCAAGCATCCCGGAATCTTTCACTCCCGATATCGTCAAAGCCCGGCGCGTAATCGACAATGCGCTTGCGCAGGGGCGTGGATTGCTTACAACAGACGAGGCCTATACTCTCCTTGACGCTTACACTATTCCGACTCCGCTTCAGAGATGGGCATCTTTAGGTCCAGCCAAAACCGAGCCCGGCTTACCGGTTCCGCACGAACCGTCGGTACACCGTTCGGGAGCTCACAAACTGATGATTGAAGCATTCGACGACGTGCAGTTCGGTCCGGTAATCCGGCTGGGATTCGATATCACCGGTGCGGAATTCTTTCATAAGACCGAATTCGCCTTGCCGCCGCTAAGTCTGAACCTGGCAAAAGAACTAATCGCCCGTGTGCTGACCGGATATACGAGAAGCCTTGGCGCCATGGAGATCGAAGACCTTGCCCTTACACTGATGAAGGTTTCGCAAATCATAAGCGACATCGATGAGATCGCAGAATTCAATATTCATTCGCTGCTGGACCTCAACGGCATTTTGGCAGTCAATACCCGGATCAGAGTAATAAAAAGCAGTGCTTTGCCAGGTCAGCGGATGGCTATCCGCCCGTACCCCAAGGAACTGGAGACTGCTCTCCTGTTGCCTGACGGCATGAGTTTTCAGGTGAGGCCGATACGGCCTGAAGATGAGCCGATTTTTCAAACGCTTTTCTCGGGTCTTTCGGCTAACGAGATTCGCATGCGATTTCTGCATCCAATGGGGACGCTCTCTCACAGCCAGGCGGCAAGGCTGACTCAGATTGATTATGACCGTGAAATGGGGCTGGTGATTGCAACACCTGCAGAGGCACGTGAACAGGAGCTTTACGCGCACGTGCAACTCCTGTGCGACCCGGATAACGAACGAGCCGAGTTTTCCATCCTGGTGCGAAGCAGCTTGAGCGGCAAGGGGCTTGGCCGGATGCTCATGCAGCGCATCATTTCCTATGCGCGCAGCCGGGGCATAAAGGAGATCTTCGGAGACGTTCTGACCGAGAACAGAGCAATGCTAAGGCTTGCGGAGACCCTTGGCTTCACCTCGCGATTCGATCCCGAAGACCCTGGATCATTGATCGTCTCCTTGAAGCTCTAAGGATGAGTGAGGGGTAAGCGTTCACCACACAGGCACAGAGGACACAGAGAAAAGGCAATAACCATACAGGAATAACCTGAAGCAAACAGAGATCTGGCCTTCAGTTTGCGACTATTCATGTTAATCCCCGGATCTAGTCCGGGGCAGGCTCTGTAAATCCTGTCCCGCAAAACTTTTCTCTGCGCCCTCTGTGCCTCTGCTTCTAAAAAGGCTGATGGGTTGCGCTTTCGCTCCACCCATCCTACGATTCTTTTCCAGTGACTCCGGGTGTCCCAGCGGGACATGAAATGCTGTGGTGAAAATGTCCTTCATCTGTGGTCGATTATGAATGATTCGGAATGAATGTGATCGAAGGAAATTTCTCTCGCCAGTCCGGCTATCTCAGTCTGGTCCGCCCCGGTCGCCCTCTCGAATCCTCGCACCAAAGGCCTGTCTGCGGCCCCCGTCTCGACCCCTTTGGACGAGGCAAGATATTTTTCAGTGATGCCATCGAGTTCCGAGATCATCTGTCCGGCCAGGTCCTGCTTTCTGGAATCTTTGGAAGAGGCATACTGCTCGTAGGTATATTCTATATCGAGCAGGCGCTGATCTGAGGCAATAAGGTAGAATGTCTCGCTGCCGGTCCTGTTGTCAAGTTGAAACCAAGCTTCTCCTTTCGGCGCATAGTAGTTGCGGGCAATCTGGTAGTCAGTATCGAACTGCTTGAGATTGTAAGGAAAAAGCATCGAGAAATTCCCCTCCGAATCCCTGTGTATAAGGTAGACGAAGCACTTTTTCCTGATCTGGATCATCATCTTGAGCTTGTCCCCCGACGATAGTACCATTCCAGCAGTTACCGGTTCCACTTTGGGAGGGTTCGAGGCGGCGCGGATCGCTCCAAAAGCCCAGAGTATACGGGGATCGCTGCTATTTTGCCCCGGCCCCGCCATCAGAATCGAATGAAATAGAAATAAGAACACCGGCGTCAAACATAAAAGGTTTCTGCCAAATCGTCGCATACTCTTCACCCCTTCTTTATAATGAATTTCGGTTCTGCAATTTTAGCAGAATAAGATCGCTTCTCAATGGAAATTGATTGATAAAAGGCTGTTGACCACGTGGCGGTTTCGGGATACAAGTTTTTGTTGAAGATTGATGAGGGGGCGCCGCATGATCATAAACGATGATATCCTTGAGCAAACCTGCAAGGATATGATTGAAACCATTCTGCTGTGTTTGCGGGACGCAACCAGGGGAACAATCTACAGAATCGGTCCCATGCCGGAGTTACGAACGGTTCGCGTCACATCCGGGGCTCGTGATGAAAAAACCGGCGAGATCTTATGGGGTATCAAGGAATATTCGGATTACGATGATCCGGGGAAATGTTGGGAGGACTATAAAGACAGGCCGGGACAAGCATTGGAGGCAATGGCCTGGTGCGTTGAAAAGGGCAAGAGCTGGACTTCGGACGATCCTTACCAGGATTGCCGCAGTGTGCGCAAGCAACTGGCCAACGAACCCGAAGACTATCATCACATGGAACCTGTCATGATAAGCAGGTCCTATCTCTATGGGGACCAGACCGATAGCCTCGAATTCCCTGTAGACTATAGAGGGCGTCCCATCTGGAGAGACTGCCAAAATTTAGTCATCGCGGTAATAAAGATTCATTTCAAAAAAGAGTTGATAAAAAGAGGAGACCGCTCCACAAAGGTCATCAAGAAACTCTCCCGCACTCTTGGCACGCATATGCTCTCGCTCCACATCAGGGAAACTCTTGCCGAAGCCCACCAGGACCTTGCGCGCCAGCGGCTCCAGAGCTGCAATGTTTTGGCCCACGAACTGAGAAATACGCTCATTAAGCTCGGGTTCATCTTTTCGGCCGTAAATGCCGAGATCAGTTTTTTGAGGGAACAATGGGAGGCCCAGATTACCATGGCCTGCCCGGAGGTCGAGAATAAGAGCACCATACTGGAGAGGTTGAGCCGGCTGATCGAATCAAACCTTCCCCGGGATGACGGGCAAACCAGACTCGGGCGCCTCTGCGAAAAGCTCATTGCCGAACAGTCCGAGCTTGCAAACCTGCCTCTCATGCCCGCCATCGGCGAAAAGTGGGTAGACAACAAAATCTTACCCAAGTGGCGGGAACTGATGGTTGAGAGCAAAGCATGGGATGAGAGCCGCGAAGAGATCGAATCGCTTCTCAGCCGTCTTAAAAGCACGATGTGGATTGGGACAAACGAGGAACTGGCGGGCAGGATCGAGCATCTGCCCCATGATCTCAGGTCGATCTGGCCCAAGCTTGCTTATATCGATTTTACAGTGGACAAGCTGGTTATGCTGGAACAGATTCTTAAATTCCTTGACCATCCAGAACTGAAAATTCCTCACAAGCGGCAGACCAAAAAAGTCTTGACCTCCCTCAAGGCGCTCGTCGAAATGATCCCTGAAGTGGAGGAAAAGACAAATCGCATTATCCTTTCCCTGAGGAAAGGTTCGTTTGAATAAGGGGAGCGGGGAGCGGGAAGAAACCCGGGGCGTTCGCCCTGTCCATGCTTTGTCCCTGACTATTACCCGCATGCCCCCGGAGTGAAAATCGGGCGGCAAGGGGGGCTTTGCCAATCACCCCCCTTTTCTAAAGGGAACCCTCACTAAGTTCGGGTTCGCGGTGATCCTTCAG